>NZ_JBXVPZ010000822.1:0-2138 GCF_057961495.1 Streptomyces sp. P5F9
CCCGTTCGCCGTCGGCCAAGACGCTGACGTAAAACCGACATATCCACGAGAGGTTGCCCCGACGTGCACGACGACGAACTCATCGCGCGGGCCAGGACCTGGCTCGCCGAGGACCCCGACGCGGACACGCGCGACGAGCTCGCCAAGCTCATCGACGCCGGGGACGTCACGGAGCTCGCGGAGCGCTTCCGCGGGACGCTTCAGTTCGGGACCGCCGGGCTGCGAGGCGAACTCGGCGCCGGGCCCATGCGGATGAACCGCGCCGTCGTCATCCGGGCCGCCGCCGGACTCGCCGCGTACCTGAAGGCGAACGGGCACACCGACGGGACCGGAACCGTCGTCATCGGCTACGACGCCCGCCACAAGTCGGCCGACTTCGCCCGCGACACCGCCGCCGTGATGGTCGGCGCGGGACTCAAGGCCGCCGTACTGCCCCGCCCCCTCCCCACGCCCGTACTCGCCTTCGCCATACGGCACTTGGGCGCGATCGCGGGCGTGGAGGTCACCGCCAGCCACAACCCGCCCCGGGACAACGGCTACAAGGTGTACCTCGGCGACGGCTCCCAGATCGTGCCCCCGGCCGACGCGGAGATCGCCGCCGAGATCGAGGCGATCGGCTCACTGCACGACGTGGCCCGGCCCGACACCGGCTGGGAGACCCTCGACGACGCCGTCCTCGACGCCTATCTCGCCCGCACCGACGCCGTCCTCGCCCCCGGCTCACCCCGTACCGCCCGCACCGTCTACACGGCGATGCACGGCGTCGGCAAGGACGTGCTGCTGGCCGCGTTCGCCCGCGCCGGCTTCCCCGAGCCCGTGCTCGTCGCCGAACAGGCCGAGCCCGACCCGGACTTCCCGACCGTCGCGTTCCCCAACCCGGAGGAGCCCGGCGCGATGGACCTCGCCTTCGCGCAGGCCCGTGCCACGGACCCCGACCTGATCATCGCCAACGACCCCGACGCCGACCGTTGCGCCGCGGCCGTCAAGGACCGTACCCAGGACGGCGATTGGCGCATGCTCAGCGGCGACGAGGTCGGCTCCCTCCTCGCCGCCCACCTCGTCCGGCGCGGCGCCCAGGGCACCTTCGCCGAGTCGATCGTCTCCTCCTCCCTCCTCGGCCGTATCGCCGAGAAGGCGGGTCTCCCCTACGAGGAGACCCTCACCGGCTTCAAGTGGATCGCCCGGGTGGAGGGCCTTCGCTACGGCTATGAGGAAGCCCTCGGTTACTGCGTGGACCCGGACGGCGTGCGCGACAAGGACGGCATCACGGCCGCCCTGCTCATCACCGAGCTGGCGTCCGAGCTGAAGGCCGAGGGGCGCGATCTGCTCGACCTCCTCGACGATCTCGCCGTGGAGCACGGACTACACGCCACCGATCAACTCTCCGTGCGCGTAGAGGACTTGACCGTCATCGCGGATGCCATGCGGCGGCTGCGCGAGCAACCCCCCACCGCACTCGCCGGGTTGGCCGTCACCAAGGCCGAGGATCTGACCGAGGGGACGGACAAGCTGCCGCCCACGGACGGCCTGCGCTACACGCTCGACGGAGCCCGTGTCATCGTCCGGCCCAGCGGCACCGAGCCCAAACTGAAGTGCTACCTGGAGGTCGTGGTGCCCGTCGCCGCGCACGCCGATCTCCCGGCGGCCCGGGCGCAAGCGGCCGAGACCCTCGCGACGATCAAGCGGGACCTGTCGGCCGCGGCCGGCATCTGAGCGGTACCTGAGCCACCGTCACCGTCACTTCAGCCCAGCTCCCGCTGATTCACCGGGAGTTGGGCTGTCGCATGCTCCCCGGCCGCCCTCTTCCGCCGCGCGGACCCCGCGACCACGGTCAGGACAGCCAGCGCGTGACGAGCACCGCGATCCAGGCGATACCGAGACCCACGGCGAACGGCCACAACGGCCGCCCGCGCTCCTTCTCCTCGCTCTCGCCGGTGGGGCGCAGGGCGGGGTCGGCGATCATCGCGGAGAGTTCGGCGGCCAACGCGTCGTAGGGATGGGCGAGTCGGCGTCTGCGTTGCAGCCAGGGCCAGCGGGGTGCGGCCACCGACCAGTCGTCGCCGTCGCGCACACGCAGCCGCAGTTCGAAGGACTCCCGACGGACCGAGCGGAGATCGTCCCAGGGAATGTGGCGCGGG
>NZ_JBXVPZ010000823.1:0-2130 GCF_057961495.1 Streptomyces sp. P5F9
GGGTGGGGGGCTCGGTGCGGGGGCGGACCTGGGCGGCCAACGTCCTTATCGCATCGGACAGTTGGGGGTGGGCGGCGGCTGCTCGTGGGTCGCGTGCCGGTAGTTCGTCGAGGTCGCTCAGGGCTCGTTCGACTACGACCGCCTCGCACGAACCGCCGTACGAGGAACCGCCCTTGTCGACGACCGCGACCTTCCCGAAGCGCGGGCCCGTGCAGGCGTGCAGGGTGGTGAGCAGAGCCGTCATCCGCGCCAGCACCTCCGCCTTCAGGGCGGCCGGGGCGCCGTTCAGCAGGTCCTCCAGGGTGCCGCCCGGGAGGTCCTCGACGATCGCCACGTCCGCCGGGAGGTGGGTGTGCGTGGGGTCGGCGTGGAGGAGGCGGGGGGCGCGGACGCCGGCCGCGGCGAGGCGGTTCGCCGCCGCGGTGAAGAGGGTGAGTCCGGAGGCGTGGGAGAAGGGGTCGCGGGGGTCGCCGGGGCCGGCGTCCCAGAGGTCCTCGTCCGGGGACCAGACGTAGGCCACAGCGGTCGAACCGTCCTGGAAGGCGAGACGGTAGACGCCCTTCTTCGAGCCGCCCCGGACACGGGTGACAGCCGTCGGGGTGCGGCCGAGAGCGGCGCGGGCCAGAGGTGCCAGGTCGTCGCGGGTGAGGGCCTTGCGGGTGGCGGTCACAGGGACGCGGGCGCGGGGCGACGGGAACGCGACTGCAGCACACCGCCGAGGATGATCAGGGCGAGCGCCGTCGCCGCGCCCGCGTTGTCCATGGCCAGGGAGTCTGCCCACCAGTGCAGGGACATCCCCGTCCCCATGCCCAGCGCCGCGATCAGCACGCCGTATCCCCACAACTCCGGCCGTACGACCCAGCCGCGCACCATCGGCAGCAGCCGGCCGGTCGTCACCGCGACGACTCCGATCGCCGCCATGATCAGCCAGGCCACCGCGGCCAGCATCGTCCACAACATCGCCCACCCCCATCGGATTCGACAGATCATCGCACCCACAGCTGTGAACAGCACAGCGTTTTCACCGCACTTGAGCGCGCGCTCAGCGCACCCACCCCTCCCGGTACGCCGTCCAGTCCGCCTCCGTCGCCGCGAAGTCGACGTACAGGGCGACACCGAAGTTCGTACGGTCCGCGTCCGTGCGGGACAGGCCGAGGCGGACGCCGCGTACGGCGGCGGGGACGGTCTCGGCGGCGCCGCGGTGGCCGAAGCGGTTCTCGTGGAAGAAGGGCAGGCCCATGAGGAGGTCGGTGGAGTCCGGGGTGACCTCCAGGGCGAGTGAGGTCTGTTGGGCAACGTAGCCGCCGTAGAGGCTCTGCAGGGGCTGCATCGTGTCGTACGACATGACGGCGATCTGGTCCACGCGGCGGGCGACCTGTCCGAAGTACGCCTGCGACCACCACTTGGGGTGGTTGGTGACGGTGCCCCAGAAGGAGTGGAAGGCGGGGAGCGGGTCGATCTGGTGGGCGGCGACGGAGAGTTGGGCGTCGTGGGCCCGGGTGACCTCGTGGAGTCTGTCGAGGAGGTCGAGGTAGTTGGCGTCGCCGGAGTGGAGGGGTTCCAGGTCGAAGTGGGCGCCCTCGAAGCCGGCGGCGAGGATCTGGCGGGTGGAGGCGACGATCGCGGTGCGGGTCGCCGCGCGTTGCAGGCGCAGGCCGTCCGGGCTCTCGGTGGCGAGCTTGTCACCCAGCCAGGCCTGGACCCGGACCCCGGGCAGTGCCCTGTGCACCGACTCGATCAACCAGGCCGCCCTGGGATAGTCCGACTCCGGGAGGGTGCCGTCGTGCTCCAGGGGGCCTGAATGGACGTACAGGTCGCGGATACCGGTGCTTTTCAGCCGCCCGGCCAGCACTGCGAAGTCCGCGTCGGTCTTGCGCCCGTCCACCCACGCGTGGCCCAGCCAGATCGCGTCCTGGCCCCGGGTGTACGTGCCGTCGGACAGCTCGCCGGTGTAGTTCACGCGGAGGGCGATCTCGGCGCCGAGGGCAGGCAGCAACAGGGCAAGCACAAGCGCGACGAGGCTCCGCCGAACCCACTTGGTTTTCCCACCCCGCCCACCCGTACTACTTTCGTCGTCGGATGCGGGTGGCCCTTGTGGGGGTACGCCACCGTCGGCGACCTCGGGTGAAT
>NZ_JBXVPZ010000824.1:0-2130 GCF_057961495.1 Streptomyces sp. P5F9
CGTCACCCCCGTACCCCGCCGCCGAATTCCCGGCAGCGGGGTACGATCGCGTTTCCGGCCCTTTCACGCTCGTAACGCTCGTCCGAGCACGAAAAAGCTCGTACGAGCTGGGAATTGGGATGAACCGTCCGCGCGGGTGACGCGTCTTGAACCTGTGAGAAGCGGTGCTGCTAAATCCCTGCGGATTGACGTCCATGGGGCAACACTGGGTTCGGACCGACTCAACACCACGGGGGACGGACATGACCACAACAGAGCGAGAGATCCCACCAATGTGCAAGCACCAGCCACCGTGTCCCACAGCCGAATCCGCCGACCGGGAATCCGCCCGCCTCATGGCGCACCACCCGGAACAGGGCTGGAGCCTGCTGTGCAACGGCGTTCTCCTGTTCGAGGACACCGGTGAGCTCCTGCCCGACGGGCAGATCATCGCCCCGCACCGCCAAGTGGTGACAGCCGCTTGAGCATTTCCCGCGTGAGCATTTCAGGGACATGAGGGGCCGGCCGCACACATGAGGTGCGCACCGGCCCCGACGCATTTTCGGGGTCGGTCACCCCGCGTAGTCGCCCGCTATCGGAGTGCCTCCTGGTAGTCGAACCAGTCGAAGGCCGATTCCCCCTCACTCACGTACATGCCGATCACCCGTCCGGTGAATCCCCCTGCCACTTGCGTGGACAGATAGCGTCCGTCCAACTCGGCCAGTTCTACGGCGCCTTCGGGACCCTCCACGGAGAACGTGAGGGTGTCGGGGCCGCGCGTACCGACATCGGCCGTGCTGATGTCGACGGTCAGGGTGAGTGGACCGGGCCGCACCGCGTGCTTGGCGACCCGCTGCCGCACCGGGCCGATCCGCACGACCACGCTCACCACTCCCCCGGCGACCTCGATGTCGTAGTGATGCGCCTCGTCCATGCGGACGGAGAGGCCGGCGCGGCCGGAGCCGGGGTCGATCCGGGTGGAGGCACGGCAGTCGGGGTGCTGTTGGCGGCGACCGAGGAACACCGGGGCGGACTTCGCGTCGAGGGTCAGCCAGCCCGGGCGCCCGGTCAGTGACCAGCTGCCGTCCGGCCTGCTGCGCGGGGAGATCCAGGAGTGGGCGAGGGCCGGGGCGTCGAAGTCGTCGCGTACCGGCGGGAGTTCGAAGGGATGCCAGGCCTCCGGCGCAGGGTGCTGTTCCCGTACCGGGCCGACCCTTGGCCAGCCGTCCACCCACTCCACCGGGGTCAGGAACGTCTCACGGCCGAGCACGTGGAAGCCGGGGAACCAGCCCCGGGGCCGGGTGCCGAGCAGGACCATCCACCAGGTGCCGTCGGGGGCGCTGACCAGGTCGGCGTGGCCGGTGCTCTGGATGGGGAGGTCGGTGCTGCGGTGGGAGAGGACCGGGTTGGCGGGGGCCGGTTCCCAGGGGCCGCGCGGGGAGCGGGCGCGGGCGATGGAGACGCTGTGGCCGTCCGAGGTGCCGCCCTCGGCGATCATCAGGTACCACCAGTCGCCGACGCGGTAGAGGTGCGGGGCCTCCGGGTGCTGGAGTCCGGTGCCGGACCAGATCGGGAGCGGGCCCTCCAGGACCTTGCCGGTCGCCGGGTCGATGCGGGACACCGTCACCCCGGCGACGGCGCACCAGCAGGTGCCGTCCTCGTCCCAGGCCAGGTCGGGGTCGATGCCGGGCACGTCGACGAGCACGGGGTCCGACCAGGGGCCCTCGGGCCGGTCGGCGGTGACGAGGAAGGTGCCCTTGCCGCGCACGTCGGTGGTGATGAGGTAGAAGCGGCCGTCGTGGTGGCGGAGCGTGGGGGCGTAGATGCCGGCCGAGGCGGGGGTGTTGTCCGGGAGGTCCAACTGCCCTGGCCGGTCAAGGACGTTGCCGATCTGACGCCAGTGCACCAGGTCCCTGCTGTGGAAGAGCGGAACTCCGGGGAAGTACTCGAAGCTGGAGCACGCGAGGTAGTAGTCCTCGCCGACCCGGCACACGCTGGGGTCGGGGTGGAAGCCGCCGATGACCGGGTTGTCGTAGGTCCGCATGGGTCTCCGCCCCTCCGTCCGGCCCGTGCTCGAAAGTTTCGGGCCGTATGCCGAATATTACGGAGCCGGACTGTAGGTGGAACCTTCGACGGGGGCAAGGGCGGGTG
>NZ_JBXVPZ010000825.1:0-2095 GCF_057961495.1 Streptomyces sp. P5F9
GTTACGATGAGCCTTTTTCGGGGGCCGGGGTTCGGGGTTCGGAGGGGAATCATGTCCACAGGGGGAAGCATGTCCGTACGACGGACAAGACGCACACCACTCGCATCGCTGGCGTTCGTCGGGGTGGCCGCGCTCGCGGGGCCGTTGCTCGTTCCCGCCGCCTCCGCGCAGGCGGCGTCGGGTTCGCTGACCGTCACCACGCTGGGGCGGCACGGCGCCAAGGTCGCGACGACGGTGACCGTCGTCAACGCGTCGTCGGGTGAGACACGCACCGTCAAGTCGGGCAAGCGGCTCAGCCTGCCGGCGGGCAAGTACCTCGCCATGACCGACATCTACGAGAGCGCGACGGACGGTCTGGGCACCGACACGATCGGCGCGCAGGTGGTGACGGTGTCGGGAACCAAGTCCGTGACGCTGGACGCCCGTAAGGGCAAGGCCGTGAAGGTGTCACTGGACACCCCGGCCGATGTGACGGAGCCGGCCCGGATCAGCGCGCAGGTGTGTGCCGCCACCATGGACATGCCCTCCGCGTTCAGCGCGGGCGGCTGGAACAACGCGGGGTCGCTCTACGCGATCCCCAACTCCTCCAAGCTGCTCCAGTTCGGGTACATGGCGCAGTGGTCGGGCAACGACAGCTACGTAGCGGTCAAGAAGACGACCGGTATCCCGGCCGCGCCCGGCGGTTCGTTCAAGCGGTCGCAGTTGGCGACGCTGCGCTTCTCGGTGCGCGCCGGGACGCAGATGGGCACCCAGAACGACACCGCCCTCCAGGCCGCGCCCAAGGTCGACGACTGCACGACCGACCTGTACGCCAACGTCACCGACGACAGCGCGCCGTTCAGCACCGCGGTCCATGTGACGCCCGGGACCTGGCAGCCGCGCGACGACGTGATCGCGAACAACGGCGATGTCGTCAGCGGCGGTTTCCCGGCGACCAGGACGCTGAAGGCGGGGCAGAGCTTCACCCAGTCGTTCGGGCGGGCCGTGTGGAGCCCCCTGCACTATCTGCCCTTCGTCTGGCAGAAGTCCGTGAACTTCATCCCGGACGCGCTGATCGGCGACCCCGACGTGGGCGTCTGGGGCGCCGACCCGACGAAGGAGACGGTGGTCCTGTCCAAGGGGAGCACCACCGTCAAGAAGCAGACCGTGACCAACTGGGGCTCCTCCGCCGACGACTCCTTCGCCGCCCGCATCCACTCGGCCGGCACCTACCGGCTGACCGTGGACGCCCACCGCTACCGCCCGGGCATCACCTTCCCGTCCGGCATGCTGTCCTCGCGCGTCACCCTGGACTGGCGGTTCAAGGCCGACCCGGCCAAGTCGGTGGTCGCCCCCGTCTTCATGACCCGCTTCCTGCCCGCGGGCCTCGACAGCCGCAACCGGGCCAAGGCGAGCAGCACCACCTCGGTGACCGTCAGCGCGGGCCGCGGATCCCAGGGCCCGGACGTCAAGTTCACCAAGTCGACGGTCAAGTCCCTGAAGGTGTGGGCGTCTTCGGACGGCGGCAAGACCTGGAAGGCCGCTGCGGTCACCCGCTCCGGTTCCTCCTGGAAGGCCTCCGTGCACAACCCGGCCGCCGGCGCGGTCGCCCTGCGCTCCCAGGTGACCGACTCCACCGGCGGCACGTCAGTGGAGACCGTCTACCGCGCCTACGCCATCGGCTGATTCGTTCCCGTTCCCGCTCCCGTCCCGGCCTCCGGCTCCGTCCGAACAGGGCTGGTCGCCGGCCGGTTCGGGCGTGGGTGACGTCGAGGGCTCGGACGGGGCCGTGGGCTCCGGAGTGGTGACGGGATCCGGAGTCTCCTCCACGGGAGTGCTCGGCTCCGGCGTCGGCTCCTCGCTCCTGGGCGGCGAGGGGGCCGGTTCCGTGGGCGTCGGGTCCGTTGGTGTCGGGTCCGTTAGTGTCGGGTCCGGCTTCGGTTCCGTGACCACCGGCGGCGTGGGAGTCGGCTCCGGTTCAGGCTTCGTGGTCACCGGTGGAGTCGGAGGCGGGGTCGGAGCCGGAGTCGGCTCAGTGGTCACCGGCGGCGGCTCAACAGGCGGCGCGGGGACCGGAGTTGGCCCGTCGCCCGCCACCGGTATCACGCCCGTCCCG
>NZ_JBXVPZ010000826.1:0-2093 GCF_057961495.1 Streptomyces sp. P5F9
CCCCGACCCCCTCCGCGGCCCCGCCTTCTCCTCGTACGCGCCGGAAGAGGTCGGCTGGCTGCTCCAGGACCTCTCGGACGTGACGCTGGAGGCGCCGACCGAGGAGCGCGAGGAGGCCATCCAGAGCGGCGGCGCGCACTACGCGGAGTCGCTGCCGGTGGAGTACCAGCCGAGCGAGCAGTACCAGGAGCTGTTCCACACCGCCCTGGACGAGGCCGCCGACCGACTCGCGCTCGCCGTGGGCGCGGTCACCGAACTCGTCCTCGCCGAACGCTCCCCGCACCCCGTCCTCGTCTCCCTCGCCCGCGCCGGCACCCCCGTAGGCGTCCTGATGCGCCGCTGGGCCCAGCACCGCCACGGTCTCGACCTCCCGCACTACGCCGTGTCGATCGTGCGCGGCCGCGGCATCGACGCCAACGCGCTGCGCTGGCTCGCCGCACACCACGACCCCGCCGACATCGTGTTCGTCGACGGCTGGACCGGCAAGGGCGCCATCACCCGCGAACTCGCCGACGCGGTCAGGGAGTTCGAGGAGTCCGACGGCATCACCGGCTTCGACCCGGAGATCGCGGTGCTCGCCGACCCCGGTTCCTGCGTGAAGACGTACGGCACCCGCGAGGACTTCCTCATCCCCTCCGCCTGCCTCAACTCGACCGTGTCGGGGCTGATTTCGCGTACGGTGCTCCGCTCGGACCTGGTCGGCCCGCACGACTTCCACGGCGCCAAGTTCTACCGCGAACTCGCCGGCGCGGACGTCTCCGTGGACTTCCTGGACGCCGTGGCCGCCCGCTTCCCTGAGGTCTCGGACGCGGTGACCGTCCTCGCCAAGGAACTGCTGGCCGCCGACCGCACCCCGACCTGGGAGGGCTGGGCGGCAGTTGAGCGGATCAGCGAGGAGTACGGCATCCACGACGTGAACCTCGTCAAGCCCGGCGTCGGCGAGACCACCCGGGTGCTGCTGCGCCGGGTGCCCTGGAAGATCCTCGCGCGGGCCGGTGCGGGCGCCGACCTCGACCACGTCAGACTGCTCGCCGAGCAGCGGGGCGTGCCCGTCGAGGAAGTGGCTGAACTGCCGTACACCTGCGTGGGGTTGATCCACCCCAAGTACACGCGCGGTGCGACCGGCGCCGACGGCAAGGCGGTGGCGGTCTGATGCCGGTACTCGTCGCGAGCGACCTCGACCGTACGCTCATCTACTCCTCGGCCGCCCTCGCCCTGACCATGCCGGACGCGCGGGCGCCCCGGCTGCTCTGCGTCGAGGTGCACGAGAGCAAGCCGCTGTCCTTCATGACGGAGACCGCGGCCGGACTCCTCACCGAACTCGGCGGACTCGGTGACGCGGCCGTCTTCGTGCCGACCACCACCCGCACCCGCAAGCAGTACCAGCGCATCAGCCTGCCCGGCCCGGAACCGAAGTTCGCGATCTGCGCCAACGGCGGCCACCTCCTCGTCGACGGCGTCACCGACGAGGACTGGCACGCCGGGGTACAGGCGAAGCTGGCCGCCGAGTGCGCCCCGCTGGAGGAGGTACGAGAACATCTCGCGACCTCCGCCGACCCGGCCTGGGTCCGCAAGCACCGCATCGCCGAGGACCTCTTCGCCTACCTCGTCGTCGAGCGCGAACTGCTCCCCGAGGAGTGGGTGAAGGAACTCGCGGTCTGGGCGGAGAACCGCGGCTGGACGGTGTCGTTGCAGGGCCGCAAGATCTACGCCGTCCCGAAGCCCCTCACCAAGAGCGCAGCCATGCGAGAGGTGGCCCACCGCACCGGCGCCACCCTCACCCTCGCAGCCGGCGACTCCCTACTGGACGCCGACCTCCTGCTGGCAGCGGACAGGGCTTGGCGCCCGGGTCACGGCGAGCTGGCAGACGAGTCCTGGATGGCCCCACAGGTCACGGCCCTACCCGAGCGCGGAGTGCTGGCGGGGGAGCGCATCCTCCGGGAGTTCCTCCGAGCGACGGCAACCCCCACCCCCTAGGGGCGCGGGGCTGTATCGATTTGCGGCTCCGCCGCGTGGGCGCGACCAGCCACGAAGCACCCGCACCCAACAACGCACAGGGCCCACCTAGCCGCAGCAGCCCCCGCCACAACAAC
>NZ_JBXVPZ010000827.1:0-2092 GCF_057961495.1 Streptomyces sp. P5F9
CGATCCCGGCGTCCCGGCAGGCCCGGGCTACGCGGACAGCGATTTCGCCACGATTGGCGATGAGCACCTTGCGCACGATTGAGGCTCCCTCCTTGAAACAAGCCGAGTTTAGGGACTGCCGACACGGCGCATCGACCCGTCCCCAGTGGTGAGCTTGCCCACACGGAGCGTGATGCGAGGCTCGCTCGACCCGCGAAATCCCTTGTCGCACCTCGGTACGCAGGACTCCTCGTGGAAACCCTAGCTCTCCGGTGTGGGCAAGGTCTCTGTGAGAGCGTGCCGCGCGCCACGCCGTTTCTTTGTGGAGTCCCTACGAATGGCCCAATGATTCTTTGCCCCCAACCCAACCCTTGTCCCGCGGTTTACCCGTTAGTAGCGTTCGGGTTGTCTCGAACGTACTTGAGGTAACAAGGCTCTTGATCGAGCGCTAGTCGGAAGTGGGTGGGGCCGGTGGTGCGCAGGCCGGTGGCATGGATCTTGGCGCTCGTCCTCTTCGTGGAGGCGCTCGGAGTGGCCGCGCTGAACTGGTTCCTGGGGATCGTCGTCGACCGTCAGGACATGTCCCTGGCCGGCCTCGACCCGGACGCGATGTCCGTCTCCTCGAAGGTCGGCGGCATAGTCTTCGGCCTCTACTTCGCCCTGTGCGGAGTGGTCGCCCTGCTCGTCGCCCTGCGCGACCGGGCCCCGGCCGGCTTCGGCCGCATCCTGCTGATCAGTGTGGCCGTGGTGCACGGCCTGCTGGGCGCGTTCGCGTGGGGCCTGGTGGGCCCGGGAGCGTTCGTGACCATGGTGGTGGTGCTCGGCCTGGTCGTCCTGCTCCTGATGACGTACGACCGCCTAGAAGGACCGTCCGAGGGCGGTGCCGGGCAGAGCGTGGACAAGGGCGGCGAGAGCGAGGGCCCGGGGCCTATCGCGCCGCCGGCCGCCCCCAGTCCCTCCTGATCATCCCTCTCGGGGCGTCCACAACTCCGTGATGCCGACGCCCAGTTCGGCCAGCAGGCGGCGAACCAGCGGCAGGCTGATGCCGATTACGTTGCCGTGGTCGCCGTCGATGCCCTCGATGAACGGTGCGGAGCGGCCGTCGAGGGTGAACGCGCCGGCGACGTAAAGGGGTTCGCCCGAGGCGACGTACGCGGCGATCTCGGCGTCGGTCGGCTCGCCGAAGCGGACGACGGTGGACGCGGTCGCCGAGACGTACCGGCCGCTCGTCGTGTCGTAGACGCAATGGCCGGTCTGGAGCGTCCCGGCCCGCCCGCGCATCGACTTCCAGCGGGCGGTGGCCTCCTCGGCGTCGGCGGGCTTGCCGAGGGCCTCGCCGTCCAGGTCGAGCACGGAGTCGCAGCCGATCACCAGGGCGCCCTTGACCTCGGGCTTCGCGGCGACGACGGAGGCCTTGGCTTCGGCGAGTGCGAGGGCGAGTTCGGCCGGGGCGGGGGCGCTGACGGCTTCCTCGTCGACCCCGCTCACGATCACCTCGGGGTCCAGTCCGGCCTGGCGCAGCAGGCCCAGCCGGGCGGGGGACTGGGAGGCGAGCACGAGTCGGCGGCGCGGCTGATCTGTCATGCGTTCAGGGTATCGGCGCGGATTCGCCGCGCCGGCCTCAGCCGGAGAGCCCGAGCACGATCATCGCCAGCACCATCGCCAGCGCCATGAGGATTCCGAGCCGCCGCAACATGACCTCCGTCTCCCGGAGGTCTTTGGGAGGCTTGTCATCGGGGTCGGACCACAACATGCTTCCGAGCTTGCGGTGGTTTGGGGCGGGGCGCCTGAGTACGGGTACTCAACTTCCCCGGGTTCCTTTCGATTTCCTTTCGATGGCTCCAAAAGGGTCCACGGTTCCGTTAAGGTAATGGGACTGTGGTTCCTTTTGGAGAGGTGTGTCATGTTCACTGCTGCCTGGACCGCGTCACCCCAGCTCCCGAGCGAGGGCTTCACGCCGAACTGGTCCCGTGAGGGCTTCTGGCGTCAGTCCGTGCGGCAGGTCGTGCGGTTGACGGCGGGTGGGGCGAGGGTGCGGGTGCGGTTCTCCAATGCGTACGGGAACTCGCCCGTGCGGATTGCCTCCGGCTCGGTGGGCGGCTCTGTGGGGCGC
>NZ_JBXVPZ010000828.1:0-2092 GCF_057961495.1 Streptomyces sp. P5F9
GATTGGTAGTGGTCGGGATTGAAGGGGGTCGGTGGCGGTCGAAGTCGGAAGAAGCTAGTGGCATTCGAAACCGGTGACGGTGACGGTGACGGTGACGGTGACGGTGACGGTGACGGTGACGGTCAGGAACGAAGGGGATTCGCGATGGTGACGTAGACGGACTGGGTGTCGACCGGGCCGATAAGTTCGTCGAGGCCGTGCAGCCGGGTCAGCAGGTTGGCCTTGCAGCGCAGGACGGGTGAGTCGAGCAGGCGGGCCGGCAGGGAGGTGCGCAGTCGGGCGGGACCGGAGGCCACGTCGCCGAGGAAGCGGCGGAAGGCGGAGAGCAACAGCCGCTCGTCGGAAAGACGTTGCGAACCGAACGCTCCGATGAGACCGAGCACGTTGTTGATCGCGAGGTAGTACGCGAAGCGTTCGTCGGTGACCTCGTCGGAGACGAAGGTGTCGCTGTGTTCGCCGATGCCGGGCAGCCGGGCGTCGAGCTCGGCGCGCCGGGATGCGCGGAAGTAGTAGCCCTGGTTGTCGCGGTAGCGGCCGCCCACGGGCCAACCTTCACCGTCCAGCAGAAGCAGGGTGTTCTGCTGGTGCGCCTCCAGGGCGATCCCCGCCTCACTGTCCAGCCACAGCACGGGACGGACAACCTGCTCCAGGTAGCGCAGGAACCACTCGGCGGCGACTGCTCCACGCGACCGGCTGGTCCGCGCGGCGAGGCCGGTGATGACCTCGGCCAGACGGGACAGCAACAACGGTGCGCCGGACGCGGTGTGGCTGGCGTGGCTGGCGTGGCTGGCGTGGCTGGCGTGCAAGTTAGTCGCCGGTCCGCCAACGGTGACGCTCCGCCCGGCGTACGGCCGGAGTGAGACGAGCCCGGCGATACAGGACACGTCGTCGGAGGCGCTGAACGGGTTGTGCCGGATCACCACGTCGATTCCGGCCAAGGGCACACGGGCATCCCGCTCGCCATGGCCAGCTCGATCAGCACCGGACTCACCTGCGCCAGGCTCCCCTGAGGTTGCGCCGCACTCGTCCAACGCGTCAACGGCCAGCCAGGCCGGATCACGGACGATGTCGAAGCCAGGGTGGGCGGCATGCCACTGCTGGGACAGGCCGGTGCGCAGCAGGCGGTGTACCTCGACGCCGCGGTGGAGTTCCTTGCGGAGGTTCTCACGGCGGGAGTTGGTGATGCGGAGGCCCAGGGACAGCTTGAGCATGGCGGGGGCGCCGGATTGGTGGACGGTTCGTACGGAGGAGGTGGGGTGCCACGGGGCGCCATGCGTGCCGAGGTCCTGGATCAGGCCGGCGTCGCGCAAGGCTGCGATATCGGCTCGGTGCTGGATCTCGCGCCACTGCCACGGGTGAAGGGGAAGAGCGGCATGGCCCTCGGGCAACGGCAGTTCGGAGCCGACGAGTCGGGCCGTGAGGTGGGCGGCGGGGACAGGCCGGCCACGTTCGGTCCAGGCCGAGTCGGTGGCGAGTACGGAAGGGGCGACAGCCAACCAGTGCAGCGGGAAGGAGCCACGCAACTCCGGTGAGTACAGGCGTGCTTCGGTCTCGGAGAGGCCCTCGCGGCTCTTCGGGGTCGGGTGCAACGGGTGGCCGAGCAGGAGTGCCTGTTCGGCGGAGAGGAAGAGATCGGGACCGTCGGCCGGGTGCACACGACGGTCGGTGATGAAGGTGACGGTACGGCGGACGGAGTCAGCTACACGGGCCACCAGGTCGGTCACGGTTTCGGGTGTAGTTGTGGGTGGTGTTGCGGGTGCTCTTGTCGCTGCCGGTGTCGCCGCCCCGTCAACAACCGAGGTGGCGCCGGGAAGTACCGATACGTCGGCGCCCACGGCAACACGGCCGAGCCGCTGCGACACCGCTCCCGCGGAGGCAACGGTCGCCCTATCAGCACCAGTTACCGAGGCACCGTCGCGCGCCGCAGTCTCCCTGGCGAGCAACGCCGCGACCGTCACAGCGTCGGCGGGTGGCGCACCGTGGGGAGCGTCGGACAGGTACGGAGGGCCGAAGCGGTGCCAGCCCGTCGGGGACCAGTAGTGGACCTGGACGTACAGGGCCGTGCCGCTGGCGGGGAGGGGGACATGGAGGG
>NZ_JBXVPZ010000829.1:0-2084 GCF_057961495.1 Streptomyces sp. P5F9
GTCCTGGGATACCTCCCGGATGTCCGGGCCGGGGGTCGCGTTCCGAACTGTCCACACCCTGTGGACAACCAACTCCTTGTGGATGTGCGGGCGTTGGGGCGGTGGGGCTTCGGCCCGCGCGGCAAGATCGGTTCGTATGGAGACGCCGCCGTTCGACGCCGTGCTGTGCGACTTCGACGGAGTCGTGCACGTGTGGGATCCGGACGGGATGAACGCGCTGGACCGGGCCTGGGGGCTGGCCGAGGGGACGCCGGCCGGGGCCGCGTTCGAGGACGAGCTGCTGCGGTCGGCCGTGACGGGGCGGCTCAGTGACGAGGAGTGGCGGTCCCGCATCGCCGAGACCGGGGCCGGCTTTTGCTTGATCACGCCCTCACCTTCATCTGCAGGACAGGTGTCAACCCGGGGTTGACACTCCCGCACTGTCAACCTACGGTTGACATATGACGACCAACCCGAACGTCACCTCATCCGTACGTCTCGACGACCTCATCGCGGCCATCAAGCTGGTCCACCCCGCGCCGCTCGACCAACTCCAGGACGCGGTCATCGCCGCCGACCACCTGGGCGACGTGGCCGACCATCTGATCGGGCACTTCGTCGACCAGGCCCGGCGTTCCGGCGCGTCCTGGTCGGACATCGGCAAGAGCATGGGCGTCACCCGGCAGGCCGCGCAGAAGCGGTTCGTGGCGAAGGACTCCGCCGACCTCGACCCCAGTCAGGGGTTCGGCCGGTACACGAAACGCGCCCGCAACGTGGTGATGGCCGCCCACAACGAAGCCATCGCCGCCCGCAACCCCGAGGGCCGCCCCGAACACCTGGTCCTCGGCCTCCTCGCCGAGCCGGACGGCCTGGCGGCCAAGGCGATCGTCGCGCAGGACGTCCTCCTGGACGCCGTACGCCAGGCGGCCACCGCCGCACTCCCCCCGGCCGCCGACGAGGTCCCGGAACTCGTCCCCTACGGCCCCGACGCCAAGAAGGTCCTGGAACTCACCTTCCGCGAGGCCCTGCGCCTCGGCCACAACTACATCGGCACCGAACACATCCTGCTGGCCCTCCTGGAGCACGAGAACGGCGAGGGCGTCCTCAACGGCCTGGGCATCGACAAGGCCACGACCGAAGGGCACATCGCGCAGATGCTCAAAGGGTTTCAGGGCTGAGACGGCCTGCCCGCCGCCCTGGTCAGAACTGGCTCGTGTCGAGGTCGAACCCGAGCGGCTCGGGCAGCGCCACGGTCTTGGAGATCTCGATCTCGGCGGCACGGGTGTAGCGGTCCTCGGAGGGCTCGCTGTAGACGATGACCGTCCCGGCCTCGCGGTCGATCAGCAGGTAGCAGGGGATGCCCGCGCGCGCGTAGCCACGCAGTTTGGGACCGCGGTCGTTGACGGCGGTGGACTCGGAGGTCACCTCGCCGACGAGCACGACGGGCGCGGGGTCGTGATAGCGCTGGTCGTCGGCGAAACTGCCCTTCGGGGCGATCACCAGGTCGGGGACGACCTTGCCGGTGACGGACGCGTCCGGAACGTCCAGGCCGATACCGGTATACGTACGTAGATCGCCGTCATGGCGGTTGAGCGTGACCTGCTCCGCCGTCTCGGACACGATCTCCTCATGCTCCCCATTGGCCGGAGGCACCACGTGGATCTTCCCTTCGATCAACTCCACGCGCCAGCCCTCCGGGGCGGCAGCGTCGAACGCCTCGAAGGCGGCCTCCACCGAAGCGTCCATGCGCCTCTCCTCCGTCGGACTCGGATGAGGACTCATCGGACTCGGATGAGGACTCAGTCGACGCTCTGGGGCGGTCAGTGCCACGGCGGACCTCCTTCGTACGGAGCGACCCTGTCAGCGTAGGCGAGAGGGCCGCCCGCGATCTCGCGATGCGTCACCCGTACGAGTGTGCGCGTGACGTTTCTTCGCTCGGAGACGCTTCGTCGGCGACGCGATTCACGCAGGTCGGGGGCGTTGTCAGACCTCCGTGCCACACTCGCGAACATGACCGATCGCTGGGCGCTCGCTCCGGCCGAGGGTGGTGGTGTGGAGGTCGCCGCCCTCGGTCCGGACGGGCTGCCCTCGGGGGTGGTGGGGCG
>NZ_JBXVPZ010000830.1:0-2080 GCF_057961495.1 Streptomyces sp. P5F9
GGTCGGGGGTGCCGTCCGCGTCCACCGTGACGGTGGGCACGTCGGTGTCCGGGAGCGTGACGCCGTCTGCGGTGATCAAGCAGACCGGGCGGGCGTCGGTGAGTGTGTAGGCGAGCCGTTCGGCCGGGTAGCCGGTGTCGAGGGGCAGGTAGGCGGCGCCCGCGCGGTGGACCGCGAGGAGGGACACCACGAGGGCGAGTGAGCGGGGCAGTGCCACGGCTACGACCGCCTCGGCCCGCGCTCCCCGCGCGGCGAGCGCGTGCGCCAACCGCTCGACGCGCAGGTCGAGTTCGGCGTAGGTGAGGGCGGTGTCCTCGAAGACGACCGCTGTGGCCTCGGGGGTGCGGACGACCTGGGCGCGGAAGAGTTCCGGGAGGGTGAGGTCGGGGACGGTGCGTGCGGTGTTGTTCCAGTCGGTGAGGACGAGGGAGCGTTCGTCATCGCGCAGGACGTCGAGTGCGCCGACTCGTCGGTCCGGGTCCGTGGCGACCTGAGCGAGCAGCAACTCAAGCCGCTGGGTGAGGAGTTCGGCGGTCGACTCGTCGAAGAGGTCGGCGCTGTACTCGATCCAGCACCGCATGCCGTCCTCGCCCTGCTCGACGAAGTCGAAGCTGAGGTCGAACTTGGCGCCCTGCTGGCCGAGTTCCTCACGGCGGGCGGTCAGACCGGTCAGGGCTGGAGTGGCACCCTCGTCGTCGAGGTGGACGACCATCACCTGGAACAGCGGGTGCCGGGCCAGCGAACGGGCCGGGTTGACCGCCTCCACCAGCCGCTCGAAGGGCAGGTCCTGGTGCTCGTAGGCGGCGAGGTCGGCGTCCCGGACGCGGGCGAGCAGGTCGGCGAACGTGGGGTCGCCGGACAGATCGGTGCGCAGGACAAGGGTGTTGACGAGGAAGCCGACGAGGTCTTCGAGGTGTTCGTCGCCCCGACCGGAGATGGGTGCGCCGAGCGGGATGTCGTCCCCCGCACCGAGCCGGTGCAGCAGCGCGGCCACGGCGGCCTGGGTGACCATGAACATACTCACGCCGTGTCGACGGGCCAACGCCCGCAGCTGTCGGGTCCGTTCGGGAGGGAGGGTCAGTCCGACGGCGCCACCCTGGTGACTGCTCTCCAGCGGGCGGGGCCGGTCGACGGGCAGTGCCAGCTCGTCCGGCAGGCCCGCCAAGGCGTCCTGCCAGTAGGCGAGTTGACGGGACTGGCGGCTGTCCGGGGCGTCTGCGTCACCGAGCGCCTCGCGGTGCCAGAGGGCGTAGTCGGCGTACTGCACAGGCAGCGGGGCCCACTCGGGCGCCCGTCCCTCGCGGCGGGCCGCGTACGCGGTGGCCAGGTCCCGCCACAGCGGGCCGTCGGACCACTGGTCGCCGGCGATGTGGTGCAGCACCAGCAGCAGGACGTGTTCGTCGTCGCTCACCTCGAACACGTGGGCACGGAGCGGGAGTTCGCGGTCGATCTCGAAGCCGCGCGCGGCGGCCTCGGCGAGATGGGCAGCCAGTTCGATCTCCGTGACGCGGCTGTGGTGGAGGGGCACGGACGCCTCGTCCAGCACGACCTGGTGGGGGCGGCCGTCCCGTTCGGGGAAGACCGTGCGCAGGCTTTCGTGTCGTACGGCGAGGTCGTTCAGGGCGGCGGACAGGGCGTCCCGGTCAAGTGTGCCGGTGAGTCGCCAGGCAGCCGGGATGTTGTACGTGGCTCCCGGGCCCTCGATCCGGTGCAGCAGCCACAGCCGCTGTTGGGCGTAGGAGAGCGGGAGTTCGTCGGGCCGCTCGGCGGGGACGAGAGCGGGCAGTCCGCCGGCTCGGTCGTCGAGGCGGGCCGCGAGGAGCGCGGGCGTGGACGCCTCGAAGACGGTCCGGACGGTGAGGTCGGCGCCAAGTACCGTACGCACGCGGCTGACCAGGCGCATGGCGAGCAGGGAGTGGCCGCCGAGGGCGAAGAAGTCGTCGTCGGCGCCGACGCGTTCGAGGCCGAGCACGTCGCCGAAGAGTCCGGCGAGGATCTCTTCGCGCGGGCTGCGGGGCGAAGTGCCCGCGTCCGTACCGGTGATGGTCGTGAAGTCGGGGGCGGGCACTTCGCCCCGCAG
>NZ_JBXVPZ010000831.1:0-2068 GCF_057961495.1 Streptomyces sp. P5F9
GGTCACGGCGGTGGGGAAGGGGGTGTGGGGGTTGTGATCAGTCGACGAACTCCTTGAGGGGGTCGGTGTCGATAGTGATGTTCACCGGGTCGGGGATCTCGACGGGAGTGCCGATCGGCGCGTTCACCTGTTGCCGGTAACGGCCGTCCTCGGGATGAGTGAACACGGTGACCGTGCAGTCGTCCCGGTCGATGAGGACGTAGACCGGGATTCCGGCCGCCGCGTAGCCATCAGGCTTGTCGAGCCGGTCGCGTTGAGCGGCATCGGCGTCCCATGAAGTCACCTCTACGGCCATCAGGGCTGTCCCTGTGTCCGACCATTCGCCGTGTCCCTTGAGGCCGCCCCGGGGAACGAGGGCGCCATCCGCACGAGCACGACCCTTCCGACAGCACTCCGTCTTGAGCCCGCGCTCCGCGTGCAGCCACAGGTCGGGAAGGTGCTGCATGCACACCCTCTGCAGCCAGGCGACGATCTCACTGTGGTTGCCGTCCGGCATGGGTTTGACGACGAGCTTTCCGTTGATGAACTCCAGTCGGACGGTCTCGGGTGCCCGGCGATCCAGTTCCTCGAAATCTTCGATGGCCATCTGCGGCTGCTGCTCGGTCCTGGGGGTCATGACGCCGCCCTCTCCTCCGCGCCGCTTCTCGACCGTCACGGCTTCCACCGCCTCGGCGGGAGGCCGTTCGCGATGCGGTCGCGGTTGTCGCGGTAGTGGTAGTGGACGCGGTCCTCGATCGGCACGGGGCGGAACGTGTCGGGCACGGGCCCGCCCGTACGGCGTTCCAGCTTCTGCTTCAGGAAGCGGGCCGTCGTGGTTCCCAGGTAGGCGATCTCCTCGAACCCCTTCTTGATCTCCTCCTCGCTCATCTCCGGCTCCGCGCGGCATTCCTCGCACACGCCGTTGATGATCTTCGCTGTCCGCTCGTCGGCGTCGCAGGTGGCGCAGGCCATGAGCACGCGGGTCACACGGGCGCGGAGGGGGCGGGTCTCGGTGGCGTCGTTCTTCTGCGGGGGCATCTTCGTCTCCAGTCGGTTGCGGGCCAGTCCGCCCGGGTTCGTGATGGCGGGTGGCAGTCCGTCGGTCAGGGCGCGGGCCATGTCGGCTGGGGTGGCGCCTCGTGTCAGCCACTCGGCGGCGAGGGGTTCGAGGGCGCGGCACTCAGCTTCGGAGAGGGACATGCGGGAGTCTGTGGCGCGGAGTTGGGCGAGTGCGCGGTACGCGGCGCTGGGCTCGGGGGTCGGCTCCGTCACCGGCGTCCCGTCGCTCTCGCTCTCGCTCTCGCTCTTGCTCTCCGGCGCAGGGGCCGGGTCTTCCGTCCTCGCCAGGCCCGGCTGGTAGTCATGCGTGACGTCCCTGCCGTGGCGCTCACGCGCGAACTCGGCCCACCACTGCGCCGACCTGGGCGTACGCGACCAGTACGTCCGCGTCACCCACCGCATCGAGTTGTCCTCGACGGTGATGTGTTCCTTGATCCAGCGCAGATGGCCGGCCTCGGTGAGGCTCTTGAGAGACGTACGGCAGGCCTGCTGGCCGTAACGGGGATGCTCGGCCGCGATCACCTTGTGGCCCATGGCGTGGCCGTTGTCGAGGTGGTCGATGAAGACGGCGATCTCGGCGTCTCGGGGGAGCAGATGTGCGAAGTCGGCGTCCGCGTGCGGTTCTTCGTCACCCGTGGCGCGTTTTCCATAGCCCGTTTTGGCCATGGGGTGCGACGGGGACGGCAGGGCAGGGCTAGGCTGGGCGTAAGCCACGATCGACTCTCTTCGATTCGTAGGTCTAGGCCCCGGAGCCGGTGTTGGTAGCACCGACCGGGGCCGATCTATTTGCTTGTTTGCCGCGAACCTAGAGTGGCTTTACCTTGCGGCGCAAGCCGATCATGGAATGTCACCCGTTCGGCTTAAACCCGCCTCAACTCACGTACGGGCTTGGTTGGTTGGGTTGTTTTTCACCCAGCCCAGAACCCAAGAAAAGAGCTCGAAGCCCGGGGCTCAAGGACTTTGTTGGCGGATTCGGCGACCGCCTTTGCTGATCTTGTTTGGTCGGGCAGTCTGGTGGGGTTCGGTTTCG
>NZ_JBXVPZ010000832.1:0-2049 GCF_057961495.1 Streptomyces sp. P5F9
GTGCGCCTGGGGTTGATCCCTGCCCTGAGCGCACCACCTGCGGTTCTCGGCGCGTCGGCTCAGGCCTTGTGGCCGCCTCGTGCGTCACCCCGTGGTCGGCGAGCACCTCACCGGGCACCCCGGGGAGGATGGTCAGGGCGAGGAGGAGGTGCTCGTCGCCGATGTGCCGGTCGCGGTGGGCGGCGGCGATGCGCAGGGACTTCTCCAGGACGTTCTTGGCACCGCGGCTGAAGGTACGGCGGCCCGACCACGACTCCTTGAACCTGCCCTCGCCGGACATCGCCCCGACGCCGTGCACCTCCTCGACGCGGGCGACGATCTCCGAGACATCGATGCCGAGCCCGGCGAGCGCGTCGGCCTCGGCCTGCGAGAGCCCCGCACGCCGACGGGCGTCGCCGAGAGCCTGCCGTACGGACTCCTTGCGTTCCTCGGGAGCGAGACCGAGGGCGGTCAGGACGAAGGAGGCCCGGCTGCCCCGGCGGTCGAGGAGGGCCAGCAGCAGGTGCTCGGGGTCGACGGAACCGGGCCCCGACCGCTCGCGGTGCTCCACCGCGCCCCGCACCACGGCGCGGGCGTCCTTCGTGAACCGTTCGAACATCACTGCCTCCCGTACTTCTTGTGCACGGCCTGCCTGCTGACGCCGAGTTCCGCGGCGATCTCCTGCCACGACCAGCCCTGGTTGCGCGCACTGCGCACCTGCACCGCCTCCAACTGCTCCACCAGCCTGCGCAGCGCGGAGACGGCACGCAGGCCGACCCGTGGATCACGGTCACCCGCGCGCTCGGCGAGATCCGTTGCTTCGGTCATGATGTCAACCTACGTTGACACACCTCGCATGTCAACCAAAGTTGACGACCGATGCCGGCGGACGCCGACGGCCGGCCCGGAGAACCGGACCGGCCGCACAGAGCCACACGCAGGAAAGGGAGTTACTCACCAGGGTTGCCGACCGGGGTGGCTAACCGTTCGTGAGGACGATCTTGCCGAACTGGCCGCCGGAGTCGAGCCGTTCGAAGCCCTCGCGGGCGCGGTCCATGGGCAGCACCTCGTCGATGACCGGCCGTACACCGGTGGCCGCGCAGAAGGCGAGCAGATCCTCCAGCTCGTCCTTGGTGCCCATGGTCGAGCCGACGACCTTGAGTTCGAGGAAGAAGATGCGGGTGAGTTCGGCGTGCGAGGGCCGGTCACCGCTGGTGGCGCCGGAGATGACGATCGTGCCGCCGGGCTTCAGGGACTTCACCGAGTGGGACCAGGTGGCGGCGCCGACGGTCTCGATGACGGCGTCCACGCGCTGCGGCAGCCGCGCCCCCGGCTCCACCGCCTCCAGGGCACCGAGCTCCAGCGCCCGCTTCCGCTTGGCCTCGTCCCGGCTGGTCGCGAAGACACGCAGCCCCGCCGCCTTGGCAAGGACGATGGCGGCAGTGGCAACGCCCCCGCCGGCACCCTGCACGAGCACCGAGTCACCGGGCCGCACACCGGAGTTGGTGAAGAGCATGCGGTACGCCGTCAGCCAGGCCGTGGGCAGACAGGCGGCCTCCGCGAAGGACAGTTCCTTCGGCTTCGGCAGGACGTTCCACGTCGGTACGGCGACCCGCTCTGCGAAGGTGCCCTGATAGTGCTCGGTGAGGATGGAACGGGGTTCCTTGGGGCCGACGCCGTGACCGGTCTGGCCGATGACGGAGTGCAGGACGACCTCGTTGCCGTCCTCGTCGACACCGGCGGCGTCGCACCCGAGGATCATCGGCAGCTTGTCCTCCGCGAGGCCGACGCCGCGCAGGGACCAGAGGTCATGGTGGTTGAGGGAGGCGGCCCTGACGTCGACGACACTCCAGCCCGGCCGGGCCTCGGGGGCGGGACGCTCCCCCAACTCAAGGCCGGAGAGCGGCTGGTCGCGGTCGATTCGGGCGGCGTAGACGGCGAACATGCCCCCGACGATAGGCTCCGCCGGTTGACCAGGGAACTACCTCGGGTTGTGACACATGCCCTCTTGCGGGAGGGGCGCGGGGTGTTTGCGTGGCCGTCTTCTGGGGGCTGCGCCTCCAAGCGGGC
>NZ_JBXVPZ010000833.1:0-2048 GCF_057961495.1 Streptomyces sp. P5F9
CGCCGCGGCCACCGGCCCCCGCCCCGAACTCGTCGTCTGGCTGCTCGCCGCCCCCGTCGCCGTCCTCCTCGCGCTGGTCGACCTCCGGGTCCACCGCCTCCCGGACATCCTGACCCTCCCGCTCGCCGCGGCCACCCTCGCCCTCCTCGGCATCGCGGCCGCGCTCCCCGCCGACGCCGGTTCCTGGCCCACCGCCCTCTACGGCGGTCTCGCCCTCGGGGCCACTTACGAGGTCCTGTACCTCATCAACCCCTCCGGCATGGGCTTCGGCGACGTGAAACTCGCCCTCGGCCTCGGCACCGCCCTCGGCTGGTACGGCTGGCCGGTGCTCGTCACGGGCGCCTTCGCGGGGGTGCTGTACGGCGCGGTCTACGGCCTCGGCATGGTCGCCCTGCGCCGGGCGGGCCGTAAGACGGCGATCCCGCTCGGGCCGTTCATGCTCGGGGGAGCGTTCACCGGTGTGGTGCTGGGAGCGTTCGCGGTCGCGTGAGACGGTGGTGGACCCGGCGCCGGGCGGGGCCGACCACGAACGAGGCGGTGCACCCATGCGGAAGATCAGCCTGATGATGTCCGTGTCCCTCGACGGCTACATGGAGGGCCCCGACCGCGACATCGACTGGCACATGGTCGACGCGGAACTCCACCAGCACATGAACGACACCCTCAAGCACATGGGTGCCTTCATCGACGGCCGTGTCACCCACGAACTGATGGCGGACTACTGGCCCACCGCCGACGCGGACCCCGAAGCCCCCGCCGCCATCGCCGAGTTCGCCCGCATCTGGCGGGACATGCCGAAGATCGTGTACTCGCGGACCCTCCCCAGCGGCCCCGCCGACTGGAACACGACCGTCGTGCCCGAGGTCGTCCCCGAGGAGGTGCTGGCCCTCAAGGAACAGCCCGGCGGCGACCTGGGCCTCGGCGGCGCCGACCTCGCCGCGACCTTCCTCCGCCTCGGCCTCGTCGACGAGATCAAGGTGTACGTCAACCCGATCCTCCTCGGCCGCGGCAAGCCGATGTTCCCCGTCTCCGACACCCGCACCCCGCTCCGCCTCACTGAGTCGCGCACCTTCGGCAACGGGGTCGTGCTCCTGCGCTACGAGCGCGCCGACCTCAACTCCAGCTACTCGTAAAGCTGTTGCCCGCGGCACTCTCCCCAGGTAGGAAGAACCCATGACCGGACTCGGCGCTGTGTTCCGTCCCCAACTTCCCCCCGAGCGACTGCGGGCGGTGGTCCAACTGGCCGACGCCTCCGGGCTCGAAGAGCTCTGGCTGTGGGAGGACTGTTTCCGGGAGGGCGGGATCTCGGCGGCCGCCGCCGCGCTCGCGTGGAGCGAGCACGTACGCGTCGGGGTCGGGCTGTTGCCGGTGCCGTTGCGGAACGTCGCCATCACCGCGATGGAAGTCGCCACGCTGGACCGGCTGTTCCCAGGGCGCGCGATCATCGGCGTCGGGCACGGCGTGCAGGACTGGATGGGACAGGTCGGCGCCCGTGCCGAGTCCCCGGTGACCCTGCTGCGCGAGCATCTCGACGCGCTGCGCGCCCTGTTGCGCGGGGAGCGTCTCACGACCGACGGGCGGTACGTCAAGCTCGACGGCGTCGCCCTCGACTGGCCGCCGGCCGGTCCCGTCGAGATCCTCGCCGGAGCCACCGGACCGCGTACCCTCCGCCTCTCCGGTGCGGCCGCCGACGGCACGATCCTCACCGCGAGCACCCCACCGGACGGCGTCCGCCGGGCCCGCCAACTCATCGACGAGGGGCGGGAGTCGGCCGGCCGCACCGAGCCGCACAAGGTCGTCGTCTATCTCCTCACCGCCACCGGTCCCGACGCCGCGGCCCGCCTGCGCGCCGAACTCGCCGACGAGGGCGTGGAGTCGGTCCCCGACCTCGGTGTCGCCGGTGACGCGGGCACCGTCGCGAAGGCCGTCCAGCGCCTCGCGGAGGCCGGCGCCGACACGGTGATCCTCCAGCCCACCGGCGACGAACCCGACCCGGAGGGCTTCGTACGCTTCGCGGCGGAGGAGGTCAGGGCGCTGATCCCCTGAAC
>NZ_JBXVPZ010000834.1:0-1965 GCF_057961495.1 Streptomyces sp. P5F9
GTCTCCTCCTCCCCCACCTACTGGTCCGAAGAGAACCGAACCGCCCCCGCCGGAATCCGCGCATCGCACCACACCCGCATGCCGGCGCGGAGTTCGTTGTCGGCGCCGATGATCGCGCCGTCTCCGATGACTGTGCCGGTGAGGACGGAGCGTTCGCCGACTCGGGCCCGGGTGCCGATCAGGGAGTCGGTGATGACCGCGCCCGGTTCGATGACCGCGCCCGGCAGGATCGTCGAACCGAAGACCCTCGCGCCCTCCGCCACGAACGCGCCCTCGCCCACCACCGTGCCGCCCGTCAGTTTGGCGTCGGCGGCCACGCGGGCCGTGGGGAGGACCAGGCGGTCGCCGCAGCGGCCTGGGATCGCGGGGGACGGGGCCCGGCCCAGGACGAGGTCCGCCGAGCCTCGGACGAAGGCCGCCGGGGTGCCGAGGTCGAGCCAGTACGTCGAGTCCACCAGGCCTTGGAGGTGGGCGCTGGCCGCCAGCAGATCCGGGAAAGTCTCCCGTTCCACCGACACCGGGCGGCCTGCCGGGATCGTGTCGATGATCGAGCGGCGGAATACGTACGCGCCCGCGTTGATCTGGTCGGTGACGATCTCCTCGGGGGTCTGGGGCTTCTCCAGGAAGGCCAGGACTCGGCCCGTCTCGTCCGTGGGGACCAGACCGTACGCGCGCGGGTCCGTGACCTTGGTCAGGTGGAGGGAGACGTCCGCGCCCGTTGTCTCGTGGGTGTGGACCAGGGCCCTGATGTCCAGGCCCGTCAGGATGTCGCCGTTGAAGATCAGGACCGGGTCGTCGGGACCCGAGTGGAGCCGCGAGGCAACGTTGCGGATCGCGCCGCCCGTGCCGAGGGGCTCGTCCTCCGTGACGTACTCGATGTGCAGGCCGAGGGACGAACCGTCACCGAAGTGCGGTTCGAACACCTCCGCCAGATAGGAAGTGGCCAGGACGATGTGGTCCACGCCCGCCGCTCTCGCTCGCGCCAGCTGATGCGTGAGGAACGGCACCCCCGCCGCCCTGACCATCGGCTTGGGGGTGTGCACCGTGAGCGGGCGCAACCGGGTGCCCTTGCCGCCGACCAGGAGGATCGCTTCTGTCACCTGTCGTCTCTGCTTCCTGCCGGGACCGGCCGAACTGTTTTTTCGGCCGGCCAGTGTATGCAGACCGTGGATCTGCGCAGCCGCGCGTCACTGTGCGGCTGCGCAGGTGTTCCGCAGACCCTTCCCCGGCCCCCCTGTCGGTCCGCCCCGGTCAGCGGCCCTGGTACCGGGCAGACGTGGAACGGGCCGAGCCGAGCTTGCCGTAGAGCTGCCGTCCTGGGCAGTCCGTGGCGAACCCGTCCCGATGGCCGGAGATCACATTGAGTCGTACGTTCTTTCCTTTTCGGTAGAGATTGCCACCACCGGACTTCAGGTATGTCTTGCCGCGCGGATTGACCCCGTAGAGGCCGAGCTTCCAGGCGGTGAGCCTGGCGATGGCGGTCACTGCCGCCGAGGACGGTTTGGCGCTGCTGAAGGTCCCGAGGACCGCGATCCCCATGCTGTTGGTGTTGAAACCGAGGGTGTGGGCGCCCATGACCGCCTTCGCCACTCCCCCGGCGCGACCCTCGTAGATGGTCCCGCACTTGTCGACGAGGAAGTTGTAGCCGATGTCGCGCCAGCCGCTGCTCTTGACGTGGTACCGGTAGATACCGCGAATGACTGAAGGCGCTTGTGAGCAGCGGTAGTTGTTGCCGGTCGCGGTGTGGTGCACGAAGGCCGCCTTGACCTTCTTCGTGTACACGAACCCCTTCTCCCGCAGCTTCTCGTCGGCACCCCAGCCGTGCCGGGTGACGATGCGCGGGCGCGGGCCGATGTACGGCTGCACCTTGCCGCCCACGGCGACCAGTTCCCGTTCCGTGGCCTGCTTGCTCAGCGCCGGGAGCTCGGTGGCGGCGAGGCGGGGGGTGGCGGTGCGGTTGGTGGT
>NZ_JBXVPZ010000835.1:0-1963 GCF_057961495.1 Streptomyces sp. P5F9
GCCGTGAGGTGGGCGAGTGCTTGGCTGGAAAGGCAGGCGGGCGTTCGGCCGGAGGGCGGGCGAGTGCTTGGCCGGAGAGGCAGGCAGGCAGGCGTTCGGCCGTGAGGTGGGTGAGCCTTTGGCCGTGAGGTGGGCGAGCCTTTGGCCGTTCAGCCAGAGGTCGATCCAGCTGCCTGCGCCCGACCCGGGACCGTCCGGCACCCGCTGCGGGGCAGGCGTATGGCCCGAGGGCCGACCGGTCGCCGCCCAGAGCCGGCCACCCGGAGCGGAGGTCAGTCCAACACCCGCCGTGCGAGGCACACGCAAGGCCCGAGGCCCGCCCAGTAGCCGCCGCAAGCCAGCCACCCGGACCCGCAGGCCAGTCCAACACCGCCGCACGAAGCAGGCGCACGACCGGAGCCTGCCCGGTCGCCGCCGATGCCGGCCGCCCGGACCGCAGGCCAGTCCAACACCCGCCACCCGACGTGCGGGGCAAGCGCACGGCCCGAAGTCCGCCCGGTCGCCGCCCAGAGCCAGCCGCCCGGACCGCAGGTCAATCCCACACCCGCCGCGAGGGCAAGCGCGCGACCCGATGCCCCCCGGTACCCGCGGAGCGCCACGCGGTGCCCGGGCCGGAGGTCAGTCCAACACCCGTGCCAGATACGCCCGCAGCATCTCCCGCGTCTCCCCGATGACCTTCTCGTCGCCCTCCGGCGCGACCCGGAACGCCAGGTGGACGAGGGCGTCGGCGGTCTCCACGGCGATCAGGAAGGTGCGGCGGAGGTCCTCGTCGGGCTCGCGGGCGAGGTAGCCGGAGAGGAGGTCGGTGAGGCGGTCGGCGACCCGGATGTTGGGTTCCGCGTGGCCCGAGCCGATGGGGATCTGGTTGCCGAAGTCGACGAGGGAGAAGCCGGGGGCAGTGCGCTTCATCGCGAGGTACTCGTCCAGGACGGCGTCCACCGCCATCCGCCAGCCCTCCGCGCCGCTCTCCTTGAGGCGCTCGGTGACCCGCTCCGTGTAACGCTCCAGGTTGCGCTGCGCGAGGGCGTCGGCCATCGCACGCTTGTTCCCGAAGAAGCGGTAGACCGAGCCGATGGGGACGCCGGCGCGCAGGGCCACGGCACGGGTGCTCAGCGCGTCGTAGCCGACCTCGTCGAGCAGGTCGGCGCAGGCGTCGAGAATCCTGGTCAGCCGTTCGGCGCTCCGCCGCTGCACGGGCGCACGCCGGAGCGATGTCGTGTGGGGCACGGGCTTCATGATGCCTTTCCGCCGCGGTCAGGTGAAGCTCGTACCTGCGTACGGAATTGGGTGTCCGTAGCACTCATTTCGACCCCTGCGCAGGTGTGGAGCCGGAGCTGGGGACCTTGCTGCCGTCGGGCGTGGCCGACGCCGACGCTGTGATGTCCGCCGTGCTCTCCACCGGTTTGCCGTGCACGGCCCACACCGTGCCGTCGTCGGCGTAGAGGCGCGCGGTGACGTGGTGGGTGCCGTGCGGGACGAGGTCGGCCGCGAGGCGGTACTCGGGGACGCGGAGCCGCGCGACGGTGCGGCCGTCGACGAGGAGGCGGACGGTTCCCCGGCCCGCGACCGCGACCGGCTTCGCGCCGGCGGGCGAGAAGCGGAAGTCGTGCACGGTCAGCGTGACGTCCCAGCTGTCGTCCGCTGCGTCGGGCTCCACCTCGACACCGACCTCCGGCGCGCCCTTCTTGTCCACTTCGCGGTAGTGCCGGCCCTGCTCGTCGGTGTCGTCGAGCACTTTGCCCACCGGCGACGGCGACACCCGGTCGCCCTTCCGCGCATGGGCGTCACCGGAGCCGCAGCCCGCCGATCCGGCCAGCAGCAGGGCACAGACCGCGAGCGCGGTGAGGAGTGCGCGCGACCACGACATGCGGGGGAGAGTAGAACACCGGTCCGACAGCCGGATCCCCCTGGAGGCTGGTTCTTGGTCTCCATTAGTCGGATTTTCCGGCCGCACCCCATCTTC
>NZ_JBXVPZ010000836.1:0-1959 GCF_057961495.1 Streptomyces sp. P5F9
GCCCCGACCCTAGCCGCAGCGGTGCCCCCAGCCCCACCGGAGCCCCAGCCCCCCCCGCCCAAACCCCACCCCCACCCGACGTGACGTGATCGATCACCCTCCCCTAGTGACATACCGTGCGGTATGTGCGCAGAATCAGCGCATCCCTTACTACCGCGTAGGCAATGTCGCCCCGGGAGGACGCCGTGCTGAGCACCATGCAGGACGTACCGCTGCTGATCTCCAGGATTCTGACCCACGGGTCGACGGTTCATGGAACATCGCAGGTGATCAGCTGGACCGGTGAGGGAGAGCCGCAGCGCCGTTCCTTCGCGGAGGTCGGTGCCCGCTCCGCCCAACTGGCGCACGCCCTGCGCGATGACCTGGGCGTGGCGGACGGCGAGCGCACGGCCACGTTCATGTGGAACAACGCTGAGCACGTCGAGGCCTACTTCGCGATCCCCGCCATGGGCGCGGTGCTGCACACGCTCAACCTCCGTCTTCCGGCGGAGCAGTTGGCCTGGATCGTCAACCACGCGGCGGACCGGGTGGTGATCGTCAACGGTTCGCTGATCCCGCTGCTCGCACCCCTGCTGCCCAAGCTGCCGACGGTCGAGCACATCGTCGTCTCCGGGCCCGGCGACCGCACCCCCCTCGACGGCGCCCACGCGCGCGTGCACGAGTACGAGGACCTCATCGCCGGCAAGCCGACCACGTACGACTGGCCCGAGCTGGCGGAACGCCAGGCCGCCGCGATGTGTTACACCTCCGGCACCACGGGCGACCCCAAGGGCGTGGTGTTCAGCCACCGTTCGATCTACCTGCACTCCATGCAGGTCAACATGACCCAGTCGATGGGGCTCACGGACCGTGACACATCGCTGGTGGTCGTGCCCCAATTCCACGTCAACGCATGGGGTTTGCCCCATGCCACCTTCATGACCGGCGTGAACATGCTGATGCCGGACCGTTTCCTCCAGCCCGCGCCCCTCGCCGAGATGATCGAGAGCGAGCGCCCCACGCACGCGGCGGCCGTCCCCACCATCTGGCAGGGCCTGCTCGCCGAACTGACCGACAAGCCCCGCGATGTCTCCTCGCTCACCCAGGTCACCATCGGCGGTTCGGCCTGCCCGCCCGCCCTCATGGCGGCCTTCGACAAGCTGGGCATGCGGGTCTGCCACGCCTGGGGTATGACGGAGACGTCCCCGCTCGGCACGGTCTCGCGCCCGCCGGCCGAGGCGGTCGGCACGGACCGGGAGTGGGAGTACCGGCTGACCCAGGGCCGTTTCCCGGCGAGCGTCGAGGCCCGTCTCACCGGCCCCGGCGGCGAACGGCTGCCCTGGGACGGCGAGTCGGCGGGCGAGCTGGAGGTGCGCGGCCCGTGGATCGCCGGCGCCTACTACAACGGCCAGGACGCCGAACCCCTGCGTCCCGCCGACAAGTTCAGCGAGGACGGCTGGCTCAAGACGGGTGACGTCGGCACGATCTCAGCCGACGGTTTCCTCACCCTCACCGACCGCGCCAAGGACGTCATCAAGTCCGGCGGTGAGTGGATCTCCTCCGTCGACCTGGAGAACGCCCTGATGTCCCACCCGGACATCACCGAGGCCGCCGTGGTCGCCGTACCGGACGAGAAGTGGGGGGAGCGTCCGCTGGCGACCGTCGTCCTGCGGGAGGGTTCGACCGCCGACTTCGCGTCGCTGCGCGCCTTCCTCGCCGACGCCGGCAAGATCGCCAAGTGGCAGCTCCCGGAACGCTGGACGATCATCGAGTCGGTCCCGAAGACGAGCGTCGGCAAGTTCGACAAGAAGGTGCTGCGCAGGCGGTACGCCGAGGGTGACCTGGACGTCACCCAGCTCTGACCGCGTACGGTCCCGCCATCGTCGTACGGCCTCGAAGCAGCCGTACGACGATGACGCGCACCCCCGACAACGCGCACCCCCGACAACGCATGCCCCCGACAACGCGCAGGGCGTCACC
>NZ_JBXVPZ010000837.1:0-1945 GCF_057961495.1 Streptomyces sp. P5F9
CCCTCCGCCGTGGACCCCGAAACCCCCACCCTGGACCGGCCGTTCGCCGGTTCACCCGCCCTGAGCTGGGCCGACGGCGCGGCCGGCATCGTCCTGCCGAAGGCGGCGGCGGTGGGCGTGTTCTCGAAGGACCGGGTCCAACTCGCCCTGAAACAGGCCGAGAAGTTCCTCGTCGACGCCAACCTCGACCCGAAGACCATCGCCGGCGCCCGCCCGGCCGCCGCGCTCGCGGTGCTCGACCCGAAGCAACCGGACATGCTCACCCGGCTGAACACGTCCCTGAGCACCCCGGCCAAGGCCCACGACCCGCTGCTGATGTTCAGCCGCTTCGACCCCAAGCAGGTGCGGCTCGTCGGCGACGTCGTGAAGACCCGCGGCCGGATCACCTTCAAGAAGGGCGAGCACTCCGGCGTCGAGATCCACGCCGACTACACCTTCGTCTACCCGGTCGTCCGCACCGACGGCTCCACCGAGGTCACCCGCACCATCGTCCGCCGCGTGCTCGACCTCCAACTCCTCGACCCCGCCCGCTACCAGGTCACCACCGGCCGGCTCAGCGTCCTCAACTACGACGCGGACTTCGGCAACACGGCCTGTCAGGTCTACGACGGCTACTTCCACCCCGACTTTCCCTCGGCGGAGCCCACGGGAGCGGCGCCGACCGGCCCGACGACGGACCCGTACGACCGGAGCAAGGAACTCGGCGCGGGCGAGGACGAGACGTGCGGAACGGTGTCACGCACCTGACGGCCGTGAGCTGACCGGCTAGGTGCTGAACGGCCGTGTGCTGATGGGCAGTTGAGGGCAATGGGCAGCCGAGGGCAAGCGAAGGGCCCCGCGGGACGGAGCCGCGGGGCCCTTCTCCGTCAGCACCGACGTCAGGGCAGCGCCGGTGCCTGGGAGCGGCGCCGGGGGGTTGCGCCGCTTGTCTCAAGTGCCCTGGGTCGGCGCCCCGGCGCGCACGGGGCGCACGCTTGGTCTCGACCTTTGGCAGGGGGACTGTGCACTGCAATGCGGTTGTCTGCTTGGGGACTTGGGGCTCGGGGAAGCCTCAGGGCCTTCTACGCATCGTGCTGGATGGACGCGGCCTCCGCAACCGTTCGATCCGGCTTTGTGCATTTTTGCAGTTTCCGCCGGTCGGCCCCGGGCGTCCCCGGAGCCGACCGTTCTCTTGGGTGACCGGGCTGCTGTCCCCTGCCGTCCGGTCACGACCCTGGAGCGAGGTCCCACGACGCACGGCACGATCCGTACGTCTCATCGCCCCAGCCGAGCCACGCGTGGTTCTTTCGGGCCCGCCCCTGGCTGGCGCGGACACCACCCCCAACGAAGCGGTTCGCGAGGCGGTCACGCGCCGTACGGGTGAGAGCGGCCCCGAACTCAGATACGACCGGCCTCAGATACGACCCCGGGACAGTTCGAGCAACGTCATCGCGAGGGTCGTTCCCGGCTTGCCGAGCGCGTCGCTGTAGTGGCGGAGGATCTCGTTCTCCCGGGTCAGACTCACCCGCCGCCCGCCGGAGGAGATCCGGGTCTCCTGGACGACGGCGGACACGGCGACCCGTTCCTGGATCAGACCGATGATCCGGTCGTCGAGCGCGTCGATGCGCTCGCGTGCGTCGGTGATCGTCTGCTCGGGCGTGGTGATGGCCATGCGGGGCTCCTTGTCGGATGCGGACGCGGTACCCCGGGGCGACAGATCCGGGAAAACAACAGGCGCCCCGGACCTGTCGGCCCGGGGCGCCTGGAAAGTCGCTCGTCAGTAACTCAAGCAGCTCGACCATGGCAGCCGGCGGGCCGGTTGCCATAGGTAAATCGGGAGGTCGGGTGCGTGAGCATGGGGCGAGTATGGCACAGGCCCGGGAGCCTGGGGGCGGAGCCCCCGGGGACGACCAGGTGCCCCACCCGAGCCCCGTCACACACGCACGACCAGGTGCCCCACCCGAGC
>NZ_JBXVPZ010000838.1:0-1931 GCF_057961495.1 Streptomyces sp. P5F9
CCGAAATACCGCTCCGCGAGCTCCGCGGCCGGTACATGCCGCACCTCCAGGAACCCGCACTCCCGCCCCAGCGCCAGCATCTGCTCCGGGGTGAAGAAGCTGAGGAACGGTGTCCCCGCCGCACGTGCCCCCCGCACCGCGACCTCCAACTGCGCGCGCTGCTCCGGCTCCACGTCGTCCACGGGTCGGAGGAACGTGGTGACCAGGGTGGAGCCCGGGGCGAGACCGGCGACCCGGCGGAACATGGTGGTGATGGCGTCCAGGGTGAGATACATGGTCACGCCGGTCGCGGCCACGACGGCGGGCCGCCCCATGTCGAGCCCGGCGACGGCCAGTTGACCCCACCAGTCGCCCTCGAAGTCGACCGGCACGAACCGCAGCCAGTCCGGGATGCCGTACCCCAGTTCCGTCAGCCGTCGCCGCTTCCAAGCCTGCGTGCCGGGCTGCTCGACCTCGAACACCCGGAGTTTCGCGCCGAGTTCGGGCCGCCGCTGGGCGAAGGTGTCGAGACCGGCGCCGAGGATGACGTACTGCTCCACCCCCCTCCCGGCCTGCTCCTCCACCACGTCCTCGACATAGCGCGCCCGGGCCACGATCGACGCACGGATACGCCGCGTGGCCTCGACGTCCATGTCGGGACGTTCGCGCCAGTCGCCCCCGGGGTCGGCGAGCCGCAGCCCGACCTCGTCCTCGATGACGTGCGGCGGCGGATCGGCCTGGACGTGCAGGGCCCGCCAGAGGGCGACCCGCACCGCCGTGTGATCCGGCTCGGCCTCCGCCACCGGCTGCTCCAGACTCATCCGAAGTCCTTCGAGAAGTCCAGTTCGGCGCTGCGCTCGGTCAGCGAGTACCAGTTGCCGCTGTCGTCACGGAAGATGGCCTCGATGCCGTACGGCCGCTCGGTCGGCTCCTGGAGGAACTCGACCCCGCGCGACTTGAAGGCCGCGTGATCACCGCGGCAGTCATCGGTGGTGAACGCCCCGGCACCCAGCACACCCTTGCTGACCAGCTTCTTCAGCGCCTCGGCGGACTCGGGGTCGAGGCCCGGCCCGTCCAGGCTCATCAGCGTGAGCGCGAGGCCGGGCTGGTTCTTGGCGCCGACGGTGACCCACCGCATGTCGCCCATCGAGATGTCGTCGCGCACCTCGAAGTCGAGTTTCTCGGTGAAGAAGGCCTTGCTGCGCTGCTGGTCGAAGGTCCACACGGTGGCGATGCCCAAGCCTTGGATCATGACTCCGCACTCCTGTCGGACGAGATTGATGCCGAGGTCGATGTCGAGCCGGCTTCCTGCTCATCACCGTAGGCAGGGCGGACGTCGCGACGCTTCTTCAAAGTTGCGGTGGGGAAACCGCCGGCCCAGAGCATCGCGTAGCACCCGGGGATGAGCGCGGCCCCGCGACCCACGTGCTTGGTCCGGTACTCACTCGGCGTCAGCCCGGTCCGCGCCTTGAACCGCGCCGAGAACGTCCCGAGGCTGCTGAACCCGACCAGATGGCAGATCTCCGTCACCGACAGATCGGCGCTACGGAGCATCTCCTCGGCCCGCTCGATACGCCGATGCGTCAGATACTGCCCGGGCGTCTCGCCGTACGCCTCCTTGAAGGCCCGGATGAAGTGGTACCGCGAATATCCGGCATGCGCAGCCACCACGCCCAGATCGAGCTCCGGCTCGGCCCAGTCGCGATCCATGGCGTCCTTGGCGAGACGCAACTGCCGCATTTTGTCCATGCGACCGATGGTGGCACGCGGCACTGACAACGGCGCCGAGCCGATGAATCCGGCGGTTCCCCTCAATCCAGGCCGACATTAATCAGCCCGTCCGGCGTTTGAGGACGAGGCCCCTTCAGGGCCGATCGGGGGTCCGGGGGCAGAGCCCCCGGCAACGGACCCGCGGCCAAACGCACAACCCAACGCCCGCCCCGCCCCCACAC
>NZ_JBXVPZ010000839.1:0-1922 GCF_057961495.1 Streptomyces sp. P5F9
GTCCCGCCCCCCGAACCCATAGATCCCACGAACCGACCTCGGCGCTGTCACTGCCCCGTGCGAGGATCGGAGATGTAGTGCACATGTGCCAGCGAAGGAGGGCCCGCGATGGCCACGAAGCCGCCCAAGGGTGATCCGGTCCAGGACGCCCCGCAGGTCACCGAGCCCAAGCACGCCGCGGCCGGACTTCCGGCGATCGGGCACACATTGCGCATCGCCCAGCAGCAGATGGGTGTGAAGCGCACCGCGTTGACGCTGCTGCGGGTCAATCAGAAGGACGGCTTCGACTGCCCGGGCTGCGCCTGGCCGGAGCCGGACCACCGGCACGCGGCGGAGTTCTGTGAGAACGGCGCGAAGGCGGTCGCCGAGGAGGCCACCCTGCGCCGGGTCACCCCGGAGTTCTTCGCGGCCCACCCGGTGGCCGATCTCGCGACCCGCAGCGGGTACTGGCTGGGCCAGCAGGGGCGGCTGACGCACCCCATGTATCTCCCCGAAGGGGCCGAGCGCTACGAACCGGTCTCCTGGGAGCGTGCCTTCGACATCGTCGCGGAGGAGATCGCCGCCCTCGGCTCGCCCGACGAGGCGCTGTTCTACACCTCGGGCCGGACCAGCAACGAGGCCGCGTTCCTGTACCAGCTGTTCGCAAGAGAGTTGGGCACCAACAACCTGCCCGACTGCTCCAACATGTGCCACGAGTCGAGCGGTTCGGCCCTCAGCGAGACGATCGGCATCGGCAAGGGCAGCGTCCTGCTGGAGGACCTCTACCAGGCCGACCTGATCGTCGTCGCCGGCCAGAACCCGGGGACCAACCACCCGCGCATGCTCTCCGCCCTGGAGAAGGCCAAGGCCAACGGCGCGAAGATCATCAGCGTCAACCCGCTGCCCGAGGCGGGCCTGGAGAAGTTCAAGAACCCGCAGACCCCGCAGGGCATGCTCAAGGGCGCCGCCCTCACCGACCTGTTCCTGCAGATCCGCATCGGCGGCGACCAGGCCCTCTTCCGCCTCCTCAACAAGCTCATCCTTGAGACGGACGGCGCGGTCGACACGGAGTTCGTCGACGAACACACCCACGGCTACGAGGAGTTCGCCGCCGCCGCGCGGGACGCCGACTGGGACGAGACGCTCCTCGCCACCGGGCTGACCCGCGCGGAGATCGAGAAGGCCCTGGAGTTGGTCCTCGCCTCCGAGCGCACCATCGTGTGCTGGGCGATGGGCCTCACCCAGCACAAGCACGCCGTGCCGACCATCCGCGAGGTCGTCAACTTCCTTCTGCTGCGCGGCAACATCGGCCGCCCCGGCGCCGGCGTGTGCCCGGTGCGCGGCCACAGCAACGTGCAGGGCGACCGCACCATGGGCATCTTCGAACGCCCCGCACCAGCCTTCCTGGACGCCCTGGAGAAGGAGTTCGGCTTCGCCCCGCCGCGCGAGCACGGCTACGACGTCGTCGCCGCGATCCGCGCCCTGCGCGACGGCGACGCGAAGGTGTTCTTCGCCATGGGCGGCAACTTCGTGTCCGCGTCCCCCGACACCGAGGTCACCGAAGCCGCCATGCGGCGCGCCAGCCTCACCGTGCACGTGTCGACGAAGCTCAACCGCTCGCACGCCGTCACGGGGACTCGTGCCCTCATCCTGCCCTGCCTGGGCCGCACCGAGCGCGATCTCCAGGGCGGCGGCGAGCAGTTCGTGACCGTCGAGGACTCCATGGGCATGGTGCACGCCTCCCGCGGCCGCCTGGAGCCCGCGAGCGCCGACCTGTTGTCGGAACCGGCCATCGTGTGCCGCCTCGCCCGCCGCGTTCTCGGCGAGGAATCCCGCACGCCCTGGGAGGAGTTCGAGAAGGACTACGCGACGATCCGCGACCGCATCGCCCGCGTGATCCCCGGCTTCGAGGACTTCAACGCGCGCGTGGCCCACCCCGGAGG
>NZ_JBXVPZ010000840.1:0-247 GCF_057961495.1 Streptomyces sp. P5F9
CAACACCGGCGCAGCCTTCGGCTCCACCCACAACTGCACAAGCCCCGCCTGCTGCCCGGTCGCGTGCTCGATCCGCACGTCCTCGATATTGACCCCCGCCATCCCCGCGTCCGCGAAGATCCGGGCCAACTGCCCCGGCTGGTCGTCGATCAGCACAGCCACAACCTCGTAGACCCGCGGAGCGGACCCGTGCTTGCCAGGCACGCGGACCTGCCCCGCGTTCCCCCGCCGCAGCACGTCCTCGATC
>NZ_JBXVPZ010000840.1:257-1918 GCF_057961495.1 Streptomyces sp. P5F9
GGAGGAGACGGTTCGGGCCTTGCGCGCCCTCCCGCCGCTTGCCGTCATCGGCGGACTGGAGCGCGCGCAAGGCCCGAACCGTCTCCTCCAGATCCCCGGCGACATCGGTGAGCAGATCGGCGACGGGCCCGGGGTTGGCGGACAGGATGTCGATCCACATCCGGGGATCGGACGCGGCGATCCGGGTCACGTCCCGAATCCCCTGCCCACACAGCCGTACGGCGGCCTCCTCGGCGTTCTCCAACCGCGCGGCGACCATGCTGGACACCAGATGAGGCATATGGGAGACCAACGCCACGGCCCGGTCATGGGCATCGGCATCCATGACAACCGGCACCGCACGGCAGTGCGACACCAGCTCCAGGGCGAGGTTCAACACCTCGGTGTCGGTGTCACGCGTGGGCGTCAACACCCACGGGCGCCCCTCGAAGAGGTCACCGGTCGCCGCCAGCGGACCCGACTTCTCGCGCCCGGACATGGGGTGCGAACCGATGTACCGGGACATCACCGACGGGTCGAGCCCCAGCGACTCCAGCTCCCGCCGCGGACCGCCCTTGACGCTGGCCACGTCGAGGTAGCCCCGGGCCGCACCCCGCCGCATCGCGTCGGCCAGCACCCCGGCCACCAGCGCGGGCGGCGCGGCGACGATCGCGAGGTCGACGGGCCCGTCCGGCGCCTCGTCGGTTCCGGCGCCGAGCGCGGCCGCCGTACGGGCCTGCTCGGGGTCGTGGTCGGCGAGGTGCACGACGACTCCGCGCGAGGCGAGCGCGAGCGCGGCGGACGTGCCGATGAGCCCGGTGCCGATGACGAGCGCGGTCCTCACTGCGCGATGTCCTTGCGCAGGGCGGCCGCCGCACCGAGGTACACGTGCGCGATGTCGGCACGGGGCCGGTCGGACTCGATGTGCGCGAGGACACGGACCACGCGGGGCATCGCGCCCTCGATGTCGAGTTCCTGCGCGCAGATCAGCGGCACGTCGGCGAAACCGCTGCCGAGCTTGCGCGCGGCGGCCGCCGGGAAGTCGCTGTGCAGATCGGGCGTGGCCGTGAACCAGACGCTGATCAGATCCTCGGCGGTGAGGCCGTTCCGCTCCAGGACGGCGGTGAGCAGCGCTCCGACCTGCTCGTCCATGTGCCCGGCGTCGTCCTTGTCCAGTTGGACGGCGCCCCGGACCGCTCGTACCGCCACGGCTTGGCTCCTCGCTGATGTACGGCTCTTGGTACATCCAGCCTAATCAGCCCGCCCGGTACGGGTGCGCGGCGCCCGCCCACCGAGACGGGTCACAGGGACTGCTGCCGGACCAGTTCCTCCAGCGAGGCGGCCTGCGGCACCTGGCCCTCCGGGGTGAGCTTGTCGACGGCCTGGGGCAGCGTCCGCGCGAGGTCGCTCGCGGCCTGCTCCGGGGTGACACCGGCCTGCTCGGCGACCTTCCGCAGGGTCTCGTCGGGCAACGCCTGCTGGATCTGGGCGCCGGTGACGGACTGGTTCTGCCCGGTGCCGACCCAGGAGTCCTTCTGCTCGGCGAGCCCGGACCTGGTGAGCATCTCCAGAAGCCCGCCCAGCGGATTGCTTCCGTTGCCACCACTGCCCCCGCCCTGACTGCTGCCCAAGGCCGAGAGCAGAGCGCCCAGGATGTTGCCGCTACCGGAACGTCCCTGGCC
>NZ_JBXVPZ010000841.1:0-1909 GCF_057961495.1 Streptomyces sp. P5F9
GCTCCCGCGCCCGCCCTCTGACCGATGCCACAGCCACCCTTGTCGCTCACGGCGCGACGGTCGGACCGTCCGGGTGGTTGTGGCGCTGTTCGACCATCGCGCGGGTCAGGGCCTCGGTCTCCGGTTCGGGCAGCCGCTCGAAACCGTCCTCGGTGATGACCGAGACGATGGGGAAGATACGGCGGTTGATGTCCGGGCCGCCGGTGGCGGAGTCGTCGTCGGCCGCGTCGTAGAGGGCCTGAAGTGCGGCCAGGGCCGCCTCGCGCCGGGACATGCCCTGGTGGTACAGCTTCTTGAGAGACCCTCTGGCGTACGGGGAGCCGGAGCCCTCGGCGTGGAAGTCCGGCTTCTCGTAGGTGCCGCCGACGACGTCGAAGGTGAAGATACGGCCCTTGGCGCCTTCGGGCGCCGCGGGGTCGTAGCCGACGAGGAGCGGTACGACGGCGAGGCCCTGCATGGCCTGGCCGAGGTTCTGGCGGAGCAGGCCGGCGAGGCGGGTGGCCTTCGCGTTGAGGGTCATCGGGATGCCCTCGATCTTCTCGAAGTGCGTCAGCTCGACCTGGTACAGCTTCACCATGTCGACGGCGAGCCCGACCGTACCGGCGAAGGCGACCGCAGTGTAGTCGTCCGCGGGGTGCACCTTCTCCAGGTCGCGCTGTGCGATGACGTTGCCCATGGTGGCCCTCCGGTCGCCGGCGATCAGCACGCCGTCGCGGTAGGAGAGGGCCAACACCGTGGTGCCGTGCGGGAATTGGTCCGCACCGGCGCGGACGCCCGCCGGGAACGGACGGCGGGTCGGCAGCAGTGCGGGCCGGTGCGCCGCCAGGAACTCGGTGAAGGACGAGGTCCCGGGAGTGAAGAACTCGTCCGCCAATCGGCCATCCGTCTCGTTCTCCGCCATCCAACTCCCCCTCGCCCGCGGACAGATATCGGACTCCTACCTGAACCGGCCGCGTGGGAAACGCCGTTGAGGTCAGAGCGCCTTGCGCCGGACCAGCACCCCGAGCACCAACAGGCCCGGGACCAGCGGCAGCCACATGGTGAGCAGCCGGTAGCCGAGAACGACGGAAGCGGCGGCCGACGCCGTGGTTCCCGAGGCGGTGAGCGCGAAGACCAGGGCGGCGTCGAGAGAACCGATGCCGCCCGGCGTGGGCAGCAGCGCGGCGGCGCTGCTGGCGGCGAGGTACAGCAGAGCCACCCGGGCCGGGGACAACGGCAGTTCGACGGCCTGGGTGACACAGATCAGCACCAGGCAGTTCAGGGCGGCGAAGGCCAGCGAGCCGCCCCACAGGGCGGCCGCCCGGTTCGGCCGGACGTGCACGGCCCGGATGTCGGTCAGCACCGTGCCGAGCGCGCGCCGGCACCGGGGCCACAGCGGGCAGTTGAGCAGCACGGCGACGAGCACGACGACCGCGAGGACGACGCCCACCACACCCACGGAGATGCCCGGGACGCGCAGCACACCCGGACAGACCGCGGCGAGCACGCCGATGAGCACGATCCGGACGACCACGCCAGCGGTCGCCTTGACGGCGAGAGCGCTGGCCGAGCGGCCGACCGGCAGCCCGCAGCGCATCAGGAACCGCAGGTTGACGGCACCGGCGCCGAGCCCGGCGGGCAGCACGTGATTGGCCGCGGACGCGGCGAGCTGTGAGGCCACCAGCCTTTTGCCGGGCAACCGTTGGGGCACGGCACCCTGCTGAGCGAGCGCCGAGGACACCCACGTTCCGAGCGCGGCTGTCGCGGCCACCAGCAACCACCCCTGATCGGCGACGGCGAGCTGCCCGGCTCCCCTCGCGAGCACGGGCCAGTGCCGCCGCACCAGGCAGACGACGGCGACCAGGACGGCGAGAGTCAACGCGGTCTGCCAGTAAGCGGGTCGGCGGCACTGGCCCGTGCTCGCGAGGGG
>NZ_JBXVPZ010000842.1:0-1897 GCF_057961495.1 Streptomyces sp. P5F9
GTCGTCGGGGTGGCCGTGACGGTGGCGGCGGGGCAGTCCGTGGCGCCGGGGGACGCCGCCGCGTCGCCGGTCGCGCTCGGGGTGACCGTGACGGTCGGAGTGACGCAGCCGGCCGAGCTCTCCGGGGTGGGACTGCCACCGGGCGACACGCTCTCGTCGCTCGGCGAGGGGCTCGTACTGCCGCTCGGACTCCGGGAAGCGCTCGCACTCTCGCTCGGGCTCTCCGAGGAGCTCGTACCGGTGCCGGGCGAGACGCCGGACCCGCTGTCGTGCGGTCGCGGAGACGGCCGGGTGTGCGACGGCGTCGGCGTCGGCATCACGTGCGGCGGCCGGGGTACGACGTGGTCGTGGTGGGGACCGCGATGACCGAGGGGCCGTTCGATCCACGAGTTGTCGACGATGTTGATGATCGTGATGTTGGTGATCACCTGGGGTGCCGGGGTCACCACGACCACCTCGGCGGGCCGGAACCCGGACCAGGGCCGACCGTTGTCAGCCATCGCGCCCCCGCTCGCCGCGCCCGCCTTGAGTGGGTTGCCGCAGGCGCAGCGGACCCGGGGCACGCCCCGGTTGTCGACGAGGACCGCGGTACCGGCCTGGAGGACCGACTGGAACCCGGTCACCCGCGTGTCCCGGAACCCGTGGTTGGTGACCTGGGTGTCGGCGCGCAGTACGACCGAGGTCAGCCCGCGCAGATAGCCGGCGATCCCGCCCGGGGAGATCCCCTCGGCCTGTGCGAAGGCGCGGGCCTTGGCCTGGTCGCGGGTGAGATAGGAGATCTGCCGCTCGACGTCACAGCTGCCGGTCCGCGCGGTCCCGCCGTAGAGGCCGGGTGTGGCGCCGGAGACGGTACGCATGTGGCCGGAGGGCGTGGACACGGTCCCCGTGGGTGTCGCCTGCGGAGACGGAGACTTCCGAGGTGTCGACTCCCGAGGTGTCGATTGCGGCGTTCGGGTGACCCGTGGTGGGACGCTCGGCGCGGTGGCCGTGGAGTCCGTGAAGGGGTCGGGGCCCTGTGCCGCGACGGGCTGAAGGAAGACCTCGCCGCTCGACTTCGTGTCCTTGCCGCCGTCGCCGCCGCAGCCGGCGACGAGGAGCGTCGCCGAGAGCGCGCAGGCCGTGGCGATGGTTCCGGTGGATGTGCGCACCAGGTCCTCCCGCCTCAAGCCGGGTGATTCGCCACTATTGTCTGCTTCACTCACTTGGGTTACGCAACCGGAGGCATGGAACGCGGAGAGTGACGGTCTGCCCAGGTGTGACGATGGAGGGAGGAACGCACGGTCATGGCATGGTTCACCGCACCCGACTACTGGCTGAGCCGACTGGTCTTCCAGCGAGCACTGGCCGGCGTCTACCTGATCGCGTTCCTCACGGCGGCCCGCCAGTTCCGCGCGCTGATCGGCGAACGCGGCATGCTGCCGGTCCCCCGCTTCCTCACCCGAATGCCGTTCAGACAGGCCCCGAGCATCTTCCGACTCCACTACACGGACCGCTTCTTCGCGGCCTGCGCGTGGACGGGCTGCGCGGTGTCCGCCGCGCTGGCCGCCGGACTCGACTCGCAACTCCCCCTCTGGGGCGGCATGTTGCTGTGGCTGCTGCCCTGGGTCCTCTACCTGTCCATCGTCAACGTAGGCCAGACCTGGTACGCGTTCGGCTGGGAGTCACTGCTGCTGGAGGTCGGCTTCCTGGCCGTCTTCCTCGGCAACGCCGAGGTGGCCCCGCCGGTCGTGGTGCTGTTCCTGCTCCGCTGGATCCTGTTCCGGGTGGAGTTCGGCGCGGGCCTGATCAAACTGCGCGGCGACGCCTGCTGGCGCAAGCTGACCTGCCTGGACTTCCACCACGAGACGCAGCCGATGCCGGGCCCCCTGAGCTGGTTCTTCCACCACCTCCCCCGCCC
>NZ_JBXVPZ010000843.1:0-1878 GCF_057961495.1 Streptomyces sp. P5F9
GGCATCGCCGCCGCCGGCATCATCCTGTTCGTCGCCTTCGGCTCGCTCCTGAGCATGTTCGTGCCCCTGCTCGTCGCGATCGCCGCACTCGGCGCCGGGCTGATCACCGTCGGACTGACCTCGCACCTGATGACCTTGGGCAGCATCGCCCCCACGGTGGCGGCCCTGATCGGGCTCGGTGTCGGAATCGACTACGCGTTGTTCATCGTCAGCCGCCACCGGACCGGCCTGCAAGCGGGCCTGCCGCCCGAGGAGGCGGCGGTCCGCGCGCTCAACACCTCCGGGCGGGCAGTGGTCTTCGCCGGCCTCACCGTAGTGGCCGCGCTGCTCGGCCTGCTCGTGCTGGGCATCGGCCCCCTGACCGGCATGGGCGTCAGCGCCGCCACCGCCGTCCTGTTCACCGTGGCCGCGGCGGTGACCCTGGTGCCGGCCCTGCTCGGCGTCTTCGGCACCAAGTTGCTGAACCGACGCCAGCGACGCGCCCTCGCCTCGCACACCTCCCCGGTCTCGCACGCCTTCCACGCCCACGGCCGGGGCCGCTGGGCCGAGCGGGTCGAACGCCACAAGACGCTCTTCGCCCTGGGCGCGCTCTTGGTCGTCGCCGCCCTGTCGCTGCCCACGCTCTCCCTGCGCCTGGGCGCCTCCGATGCCGGGAACGACCCGAAGGCCAGCACCACCAGAGCCGCCTACGACCTGCTCGCCAAGGGCTTCGGGCCTGGTTCCAACGGGCCGTTGGTACTCGTGGCGCAACAGGGCTCGCCCGGCGACGGTCCCGCCCTGAAGGCCCTGATCCACGCTGTACGGCAGACGCCGGGCGTGGCCTCGGTGGCCGTCGGGCCGGGCGGCGCGACAGGCGGGCTGTCCGTGATCGACGTGGTCCCGACCAGCGCACCCCAGGACAAGGCGACCAGCACCCTGGTCACCCACCTGCGCGAGGACGTCATTCCGGCCGCGGAACGCGGGACCGGTCTGACCGTCCACGTGGGCGGCCCGACGGCGGCATCCGCCGACCTGGCCGACATAGTGACCGGCAAGCTGTCGCTGTTCCTCGCGGTGATCGTCGGACTCGGCTGTCTGCTGCTCATGATCGCGTTCCGCAGCATCCTGGTGCCGCTGACCGCCGCCGTGATGAACCTGCTCGCCTCGGCCGCGTCCTTCGGGGTCGTCGTGGCCGTGTTCCAGTGGGGATGGGGCTCGGAACTCCTGGGCCTGGGCAAGGCCGGGCCGGTCGAGGCCGAACTGCCCCTGATCATGCTCGCGATCCTCTTCGGACTCTCCATGGACTACCAGGTCTTCCTGGTCAGCCGTATGCACGAGGAGTGGGAGCACACCCGTGACAACCACCGCGCGATCCGGATCGGCCAGACCGAGACCGGCCGGCTGATCAACGCCGCCGCCCTGATCATGATCTGTGTCTTCACCGCCTTCGTCTTCGCCGGCCAGCGGGTCATCGCCGAGTACGGCGTGGGACTGGCCGCAGCCGTCGCGATCGACGCGTTCGTCCTGCGCACCGTCCTGGTCCCCGCGCTGATGCACCTGATGGGCCCGGCGAACTGGTGGCTGCCCGGCTGGCTGGACCGGATCCTGCCGAGGCTGTCCATCGAGGGCGCACCGGTCTCCGGCCCGGCCCTCGCCGCCCCAGCGTCTGCGAGTGCGATCCCCACCGTCCTCGCAGACGCGAGTGTGCCTCCGTTCGCCCCCGTACCCGCAGGCCTGGCCCCCGCCATCCCCGTACCCGCGCGCGTGCCTCCGGCCGTCCGGGCGGAGGCACCGCGCCACCTGGTGGCGGAGACCGCGGCCGAGCCGTCGGCGCCGGTCCCACCCGCCATGGCGCCGGCGTCGCGCCAAGGCGCCGGGCCGAGCGCTCCGAAGTCGGTC
>NZ_JBXVPZ010000844.1:0-1877 GCF_057961495.1 Streptomyces sp. P5F9
GCCGGGAGCTGGAGCGCTTCCTGGATGCGGGCGAGGGCCGCGGCGCCCGTCTGGTACTGCGTGATCGCGCCGACGACCTGCTGGATCGGCTGCATGAGGTAGAAGACGTAGAGGAGGAAGGCGACCAGCGTGCCGACGTTTATCGCGCCCGTCGCCACGCGTGCTCCGCCCACCGCGAGGACGGTGATGAAGGCGATCTGCATCGACAGGCCGGCCGTATTGCCCGCCGCCGCTGCCCACTTGGCCGCGCGGATGCTCTGCCGCCACGACTCCTCGGCCGCCGCGTGCAGGGTGCGCTCCTCGCGGTCCTCGGCGCCGGACGCCTTCACCGTGCGCAGTGCGCCGAGGATCCGTTCCAGCGAGGCACCCATCACGCCGATCGCGTCCTGTGCCTGCCGGCTGGCCCGGTTGATGCGCGGCACGATCACGCTGAGCACGATGCCCGCGCCCACGATCACACCAAGGGTGACGGCCAGCAGCACGGGGTCGACGAGACCCATCATCACCACTGTCGCGACGAGAATGAGCCCTTCGGTGCCGAGGCCGACCAGTGAATCGGTGGTGACCTCGCGCAGCAGGGTGGTGTCGGAGGTGATGCGGGCCATCAGGTCGCCGGGCTCGCTGCGGTCCACCGCGCTGATCCGCAGCCGCAGCAGATACGACGACAGGGCGCGCCGCGCGCCGAGCACCACCGACTCGGCGGTGCGCCGCAGAACGTACGAACCCAGCGCGCCCACCGCCGCGTTGGCGACCACCAGCGCCGACATCGCGAGCAGCGCCCCGGTGATCGTCCGGTCGTGCGAGAGGTCGTCGATGAGGCCCCGCGCCACCAGCGGCAACAGCAACCCGGTGCCCCCGGTGACCAATGAGAGCAGCGCGCCCGCCAACAGGGCCCAGCGGTGCGGTCGTACGTAGTCGAGGAGCAACCGCCAGGCCGGCGGACCGCTCTGAGTCCCTGCGATGCTCACGGCGCTCCTCGGGAGTCGGTCGGGGCATTCAGGCTACGTCGGTCACCGCCCGGGGTGACCAGGGCGGTGGCGGTGACGACCATGGTGGTACGCGTGGCCCTTACCGATCAGTCACGCGTAGGGTCGGAGGCAGGGACAACGGCGACGAAAGGGTTCAGGACCATGGCGCAGGAAGTACGCGGCGTGATCGCACCGGGCAAGAACGAGCCGGTCCGGGTCGAGACGATCGTCGTGCCCGATCCCGGACCCGGTGAGGCCGTGGTGAAGGTCCAGGCCTGCGGGGTCTGTCATACCGACCTGCACTACAAACAGGGCGGCATCAGCGACGACTTCCCGTTCCTGCTCGGGCACGAGGCCGCGGGCGTGGTGGAGTCGGTCGGCGAGGGCGTCACCGACGTTGCTCCCGGCGACTTCGTGATCCTCAACTGGCGTGCCGTGTGCGGGAATTGCCGGGCCTGTCTGCGCGGTCGCCCCTGGTACTGCTTCAACACCCACAACTCCAAGCAGAAGATGACCCTCGCCTCGACCGGCCAGGAGCTCTCCCCGGCCCTGGGCATCGGTGCCTTCGCCGACAAGACGCTGGTCGCCGCCGGACAGTGCACCAAGGTCGACCCGTCCGTCTCCCCGGCCGTCGCTGGACTGTTGGGCTGTGGCGTCATGGCCGGCATCGGCGCCGCCATCAACACCGGCAACGTCGGGCGCGGTGACACGGTCGCGGTTATCGGGTGCGGCGGTGTCGGTGACGCGGCGATCGCCGGGGCCCGGCTCGCGGGAGCGGCGCGGATCATCGCCGTGGACATCGATGACCGCAAGCTGGAGAAGGCCCGCTCCATGGGCGCCACGCACACCGTCAACTCCAAGGCCGGCGACCCTGTCGAGGCCATCCGCGAACTCACCGGCGGCTTCGGT
>NZ_JBXVPZ010000845.1:0-1870 GCF_057961495.1 Streptomyces sp. P5F9
CGCCCCGTCGACCCCGACGTATAGATGACGTACGCCAGTTGGCCCGGATCCACGACGCTGTCCGGCCCCTCGCCGAACTCGGTCTCCAGCTCTGCGGGCAGGACGGTCTCCACCTCGGCCGACAACCGGTCTACGGTCTCCTCCGCGACCAGCACCAGCTCCGCGCCGCTGTCAGCCACCATGAACAGCAACCGGTCGGACGGATACTCAGGATCCAACGGGACGTACGCCCCACCGGCCTTCCATACGGCCAGGACCGCGGTAACCATCTCGGTTCCGCGCGGCAGGCACAGCCCCACCCGCGACTCACGCCCCACACCCCGCGCCACCAAACCGCGAGCGACAGCGTCCGAGCGCGCGTCCAACTCGGCGTACGACAGCGACTGGTCGCCTGACCGCACGGCCGTCGCGTGCGGAGTTTCCACGACCCACCGTCGGAACCGGTCCAGGATCATGCCGGGCTCCGTCGGCAGGGCGGTGGCGTTCCACTCCTCCACCACCGCGGCCCACTCGGACTCGTCCAACAGCTCAAGCTCGGCGAGCCGGACCTCCGGGTCCGAGGCGAGCCGCTCCAACGCGCGTACCACGCGATCGATCAGGGTCCGGGCGGCATCGCCGTCGAAGGCGTCCGGGCGATAGTCCAGCCGTAGCGTCAGCCCTTCCTCGGGCCGGACGCCCAGTGCCAGCGCGAAGCTCGTCGACTCGCGCGACGCGACACCTGAAATCGTCAGGCCCGCCACTGACGGCTGTGCCGCCGGATCTCCCGGGTAGTTCTCGAAGGCCAGCAGGGTGTCGAAGGTCGCGCCGGGGCCGGCGGCCCGCTGCACCTCGCTCAGCCCGACATGCTGGTGGTCCAGCAACGCCGACTGCCGCGCCTGAAGCACCTGAAGCGCCTCGCTCACCGAATGAGCAGCGTCCAGATCGACGCGTACCGGCAGCGTGTTGATGAACAGGCCGAGCATCGCCTCCATCCCCGGAAGCTCCGCCGGACGCCCCGCCACCGTCGCCCCGAACACCACCTCACGACGACCCGTCAACTGCCCCAGCACCAGCCCCCAGGCCAGCTGGACCACGGTGTTGAGCGTCACGCCGGCACCACGGGCAACCCGCTCCAGGCCCTCGACCAGCCCCTCCCGCGCCTCGACCGTCAGCGACCGAGCCAACACGGCGTCCGTCCCGGCGACAGTGGGTGCGACGAGCGTCGGCTCCTCGACCGGCGCCAACTCGGCCCGCCACGCCTCCAGCGCCACCGACGCATCCCGACACGCCAACCACGCCCAGTACGGCCGCGACGACACCGGCACACCAAGTCCAACCGCCCGACCGCCGGCCGCATACAACGCCCACAACTCCCGCATCACCAGCGGAAGCGACCAACCATCCAACAGCAGGTGATGCAGCGTCACCACCATCTCGAAACGACGCTCACCGACCCGCACCAGCGCCACCCGCAGCAACGGCGGGGCCGCGAGATCGAACCTTGCCGACCGCTCCTCAACACCCACCCGATCCACGGCACCGTCACCCAGGCCCGTCAAATCGACCTCACGCCACGGCAGTTCGGCCCGCTCGACCACCACCTGCACCGGACCCGCAGCACCACCAACCTGCACGAAACCAGCCCTCAACGCCGCATGACGATCCACCAACGCCTGCCACGACGCCCGCAACCGCCCCCCATCCACCTCACCATCGAGCGCCAGAACCAACTGCTCGACATAAACGTCCACACCGTCCTGGTCAAACAGGGAGTGGAAGAGCAGACCCTCCTGAAGCGGAGCGATCGGCAGCACCTCCACCAGCCCCGAAACCGCCGCCTCGACCTCCTCCACCCCGGCCTGGTCCAACGCCTGTCTCTTATACACATCTG
>NZ_JBXVPZ010000846.1:0-1864 GCF_057961495.1 Streptomyces sp. P5F9
CGGGGGACGTCTGCCGGGGCCGGGGCGTTCATCAATCGTTTATCGCCGCACGGCACTCTTCTGGGTATCGGGCCGTCGCGTCGGGGGGCAGACGGACCGGCGGTGAGGCCGCCACTTCCGAGATCTAGAGTGGCGGCTCCAGCGGCCCATCCGGTCATCCTCGGGGGAGTGACCGGATGGGCCCGCGACAGTCTGAACGCGATCTCCAACGAGGGGCAGCACGATGAGCGACATCACGAACGACGACGGCACGGTCACGCCCGACAACACCCACATCACCGACACCAAGCTGACCGGCGACCTCAAGCCGCTCAACACGCACATCACGGACGTCGAGAGCGTCGTGGCCGCGGACGACGACGGCACGGCCACACCGGACAACACGCACATCACGTCCGAACCCAGCTAGACCATCTCCCAGCACGGGGGATCGGCCGCGACTGCTCCGGGGGGAGCCGTCGCGGCCGATGTGTGTCCGTCAGACAGTCATCACCTGAACGTCGTACTGCGTGATCCACTTGTCGCGCGTCACCAGCGTCATGCCCGTGATGGGCAGGCTGGTGAACTGACTGTCGCGAACCCGTTCGGCCAGGTCTTCCGGCCCGTCCAGCTTCCCCAGGGACTGCTTGACGGCGATCTCCCACGGCGTCACCGCACTCACGTACACGCCGGGCTCCGTGTCGAGCAGGAGTCGCATCAGCGCATCCCGAAGGCGTCGGCGATGTCGTCCGGGAGGGTGTCGAAGGCGTCCGGGATATGGATCTGTCCCCGGAGCGACCCCCGTCCCGACCGCCTCACCTTGGGCCGCAGCGGAACCACCTGGGCCACCGGCTCCCCCGCCTTGCTGATCACGACCTCCTCTCCCCTCGCGACCTGCTCCATGATGCGGGAGAAGTGCGTCTTGGCCTCATGCACGTTGTACTGCCGGGCTGCTTCCACGACTGCCTCACGATCAGCGGAACCAATGGGTGGACCAAGCGTGCCCCACCCCCTGGCTCGCACCACACCGTTTTGTCCACCACCCTCTGAGGACACCCCGACCGGGGCTGCCCATCACCCCCGCAGCTCCCCCTTCACCACCTTCCCACTGGCGTTCCGAGGCAGCTCCCCCACGAACTCCACCAACCGCGGCACCTTGTAGTTCGCCATCTCCCGCCGCGCCCAGGCGATCAGGTCGTCGCCGGTCAGCGTCACGTCCGGACGCCGTACGACGTACGCCTTGCCGACCTCGCCGAGCCGCGCGTCCGGAATGCCGATCACCGCCACGTCCGCCACGTCGGGATGGACGCCGAGGAGCTGTTCTATCTCCGCCGGGTACGCGTTGAAGCCGCCGACGATGAACATGTCCTTGATGCGGTCGGTGATGCGCAGGTTGCCCTCGTCGTCCAGGACGCCGACGTCGCCGGTGCGCAGCCAGCCGTCCTCGCCCAGGACCTCGGCCGTGGCCGCCGCGTCCTCGTAGTAGCCGCGCATGACGTTGAAGCCCCGGACCAGCACCTCGCCCGGGGTGCCGGGAGGCGCCTCCACCCGGACCTCGGTCCCCGGAATCGCGCGCCCCGACGTCGACGCGATGACCGCCGGATCGTCCCCTCGCCGGCACATCGTCACGATGCCGCTGGCCTCCGAGAGGCCGTACGCCGTCAGCACCGTCCCCACGCCCAGCTCGCCCCGCAGCCGTTCCACCAGGCGCAACGGCACCACCGCCGCGCCGGTGACCACGAGCCGCAGCGCCGAGAGGTCGTGCGCGTCCCGGGCGGGGTGGTCGAGGAGGGACTGGTGGAGAGTGGGCGGGCCGGGGAGGACGGACACCCGTTCCGCGGCGATGTTCGCGAGCACCGTGTCGACGTTGAACACCGGCTGCGGG
>NZ_JBXVPZ010000847.1:0-1858 GCF_057961495.1 Streptomyces sp. P5F9
GTGTAGGGCTGGCGGGGCTGGCCGAGTGGCTCCCGTCGTCGTCACCGTCCGCCGTCAGCCCAGCTGTGTCATCGCCCTCGCCCGCACCTCCGCTCTCGTCCTCGTCGGTGGTCGGCTCCGCGGTGCGGCCCGGCCGTTCCCGTCCTTCGCCCGCTTGGCTTCCGGCCCTGGAGGGATCGGGGGAGGCGTGGGCGGCGTCGGGGCCGGAAGCAGGCCTCAAGGCGGAGGCCGAGGCGGCAGCGGAAGCAGGGGCGGATGCGGGCGCCGTGACCGCGACCCGACCGCCCCCGGCACCACCGGTGCTCGCACCGCTCCCCGACTCCACGCCGTACGCCGGAACACCCCCGCACGGATTCACCACCGCACCTGTGCCCAGCACAAGCAGCAGTCCCGTTGTACGCAGCCATGGAGTCACGTCCGTGACCCCCTCCCGAGCCGAGGCGGCAAGATCGACGCGACCAGCGTCACATCGGGCGGCCGTTACGGCACTCCGGGTTCGGCCATGCGGAAACCGTGGATCACCTTTCGAGGGGGGCACCACGGTCGTGAGGTGTACGAGTGCGAGAGAATGGCGGAATGGAGATGCCGAGGAACGAAAGGTCACCGGAGAAGCCTCAGATCCTGGTCGTGGGACAGGACGGGATGGCGCTCGGTGGCACCGGGGAAGAGGACTCCCGCGAGATCCCGGTGACGGAGATGGTGGAACAGCCGGCCAAGGTCATGCGGATCGGCAGCATGATCAAGCAGCTTCTTGAGGAGGTGCGTGCGGCTCCCCTCGACGAAGCCAGCCGGGCTCGGCTCAAGGAGATCCACCGCAGCTCCGTGAAGGAGCTGGAGGACGGTCTGGCGCCCGAGCTGGTGGAGGAGCTGGAGCGGCTGTCGCTGCCGTTCACGGACGACGTGACGCCGAGCGACGCGGAACTGCGCATCTCGCAGGCCCAGTTGGTGGGCTGGCTGGAGGGGCTTTTCCACGGGATCCAGACCACGCTGTTCGCCCAGCAGATGGCCGCGCGGGCGCAGCTGGAGCAGATGCGCCGGGCGCTGCCGCCGGGCGTGGGCGACGGCACCGAGGAAGGGCAGCCGGGCGGCGGCCGCGTGGGCGGTCCGTACCTGTAGGACCCGCACCCGCACGCTTACCGCCCACCGTCAAAGGGGCCCGGCAGCCGATGCTGCCGGGCCCTTCCACAGGAGCGGCGTCAGGACGGGTTGCCCGTGGAGACGCCCAGCTGGATCTGGGGCATGTCCTTGGGGTCCACGTCCGTGCCGGCCGCCGGGAACTGGTCCATGACCGTGCCCTGGCCGTAGGTGTTCTCGTCCTCGGACTTGATCTTCACCTTCCAGCCCGCGGCCTGCAGGCAGGACTTGACCGAGTCGATGTACTTGAACTGGAAGTCCGGGATCTGGATCTTGCTGGGGTCGTTGTACGACTCCTCCGGCTCCTTGCACGCGGTCGTCGCGATCGTCTTCGACGTGTCGCCGTCGCGGTGACCCTCGACCGCGGTCGCCGAGGTGCTCGCGCTGCTGTCGCTGCCCTTCGCGTCGTCATTGCTGCCGTTGTTCATCGACAGGGTGACGATCAGCGCGCCGACCGCGATGACGGCGACGACCACCGAGCCGATGATCACCGGCTTGTTGCTCTTGCCGCCGCCTCCCCCGGACGCCGGCGTCGGGTGCTGCGGGGTCAGGTTGTACGGCGGCGGGGTCGAGAGGCCCTGCTGCCCGAACCCGACCGAGGGCTGCGGCTGGTAGCCCGCCTGCTGCGGATAGCCGTAGGCCGGGGCGGGCGCGGGCGTGCCGCCGTAGGGACCCGGCTGGTACGGCGTCTGTACGGGGCCGGTGGGGGCCGGGGCCGCCTGGT
>NZ_JBXVPZ010000848.1:0-1844 GCF_057961495.1 Streptomyces sp. P5F9
CCCGAGCCCCGTTAGAATCGATGACCAGAACCCCGCCCAACCGCCGGAAGGCTACCGTGTCAGCGACCCCCGCCCCCGACACCGTCCTGGTCGTCGACTTCGGCGCGCAGTACGCCCAGCTCATCGCCCGCCGCGTCCGCGAGGCCCGGGTCTACAGCGAGATCGTGCCGAGCACCATGCCGGTGGCGGAGATGCTCGCCAAGAACCCGGCGGCGATCATCCTCTCCGGCGGCCCCTCGTCGGTGTACGCGGAGGGCGCCCCCCGCCTGGACCGCGAACTCTTCGACGCCGGCGTCCCCGTCTTCGGCATGTGCTACGGCTTCCAGCTCATGGCCACGACCCTCGGCGGCACCGTCGACAACACCGGCGCCCGCGAGTACGGCCGTACGGAACTGCACGTCTCCAAGGCGTCCTCCACCCTCTTCGAAGGTACCCCGGACGAGCAGTCGGTGTGGATGTCCCACGGCGACGCCTGCTCCGCCGCCCCCGAGGGCTTCACGGTCACCGCGTCCACGGACGTCGTCCCGGTCGCCGCCTTCGAGAACGACGAGAAGAAGCTCTACGGCGTCCAGTACCACCCCGAGGTCATGCACTCCACGCACGGCCAGCAGGTCCTGGAGCACTTCCTGTACCGCGGCGCGGGCCTCACCCCGAACTGGACGACCGGCAACGTCATCGACGAGCAGGTCGCCGCGATCCGCGAGCAGGTCGGCGACAAGCGCGCCATCTGCGGTCTGTCCGGCGGTGTCGACTCCGCCGTAGCGGCCGCCCTCGTCCAGAAGGCCATCGGCTCCCAGCTGACCTGCGTCTACGTCGACCACGGTCTGATGCGCAAGGGCGAGACCGAGCAGGTCGAGAAGGACTTCGTGGCCGCGACCGGCGTCCAGCTGAAGGTCGTGGACGCGGAGGAGCGCTTCCTCACCGCGCTCGCCGGCGTCTCCGACCCGGAGCAGAAGCGGAAGATCATCGGCCGCGAGTTCATCCGCGTCTTCGAGCAGGCGCAGGCCGAGATCATCGCGGATGCGGGTCCCGAGGTCGCGTTCCTGGTGCAGGGCACGCTCTACCCGGACGTCGTCGAGTCCGGCGGCGGCACCGGCACGGCCAACATCAAGTCCCACCACAACGTGGGCGGCCTCCCCGAAGACCTCGAATTCCAGCTCATCGAACCGCTCCGCAAGCTGTTCAAGGACGAGGTCCGGATGGTCGGCCAGGAGCTGGGTCTCCCGGACGAGATCGTCCAGCGCCAGCCCTTCCCGGGCCCCGGCCTCGGCATCCGGATCGTCGGCGAGGTCACCAAGGACCGCCTCGACCTCCTCCGCGAGGCCGACGCGATCGCCCGCGAGGAACTGACCGCGGCCGGCCTCGACCGCGACATCTGGCAGTGCCCGGTGGTCCTCCTCGCGGACGTCCGCAGCGTCGGCGTCCAGGGCGACGGCCGCACCTACGGCCACCCGATCGTCCTGCGCCCGGTGTCGAGTGAGGACGCCATGACGGCCGACTGGTCGCGCCTGCCGTACGACGTCCTCGCGAAGATCTCCACCCGCATCACGAACGAGGTCGCCGACGTCAACCGGGTGGTCCTCGACATCACGTCGAAGCCGCCGGGCACGATCGAGTGGGAGTAAGCCTGTCTTGAGGCTCAGGTCCGCTTGAGAGTGCGCACCGGCTCTCCGGGATGCCAGACCTGAGTGACGAGATACGTCTCGTCCTCGACGTAGGTCCGCACGACCTCCGTCACCTCGGTGCGGAAGAGGTGGAACGGCTCCGGCGGTTCCTGGACGGGGAGTTGTGGCTCGGGATGATGCCCGACTCGCTCAAGGCGCTGGATCTGCGGCGCGATCCGC
>NZ_JBXVPZ010000849.1:0-1828 GCF_057961495.1 Streptomyces sp. P5F9
CTCCCTCGCCGCCGTCACCGCGAGCCACTGCACCACTTCGTCTTGCCGGAAACCGCGTCCCCGCGCAGCAGTACGCGGTCGTGGGTCGACAGGGCTTCCTCGGCGGGGAGTTGGACGGTGAAGGCGGCGCCGGGGTGCTCGTCGGGGAGGTCGATGCCGTAGATGGTGATGTGGTTGTGGCGCTCGGCGGCGTACGGGAGGCAGCGGCGTTCGAAGGCGCGATCGTGGGTGCCGGGGCGTGGGGTGCGGGCGATCAACTCGTCGACGCGGGTGATCAGTTCGGCCTGGGTGCGGGTCTGTTCGACGAGGGTGCGGGCTACGAAGGTGGAGCGGCGGGTGAAGAACTCCAGGCTTTGGAGGCAGGCCCACTCGGTGGCGTTGCCGAGGAAGTAGCGGGCGTCGGTGGAGAGTCCGGGGGCGTCGGGGCGCCGTACTCCAACTGCCGGGCCAGGTGCCGGTGTCCGAGCCGTACGGCCTGGACGTCGTCCGTGTTCAGGTCGCCGAGAGGCAGAAGTCTGCGGGCCAACGCGTCGGCCAGGGCGGTCTGTTCGTCGGGTGGGAAGGGGGCCTCGCCGGGGGAGTCCACCGCCCGCGCGACCAGGTGGTCGGCGAGCTTTTGGACGTCCTTCTCCGTCAGGGTGCGTTTCTCGCCCTTGAAGGAGACGAGCGACGACAGGCGGATCGGTCTGTCGACCAGGCCCGCGCCGGGGGGCGTCGGGCACGAACAGCTTCTTCGGCAGCGGTGTGATCAGGCCTGACGCCAGCTTGCCACCGGGTACCGCGGGTTCCATCCGCCGCCGCCCCGCCCCCGTCGTCGCGCGAACGGACGGAGCCTAACGGCTTACGACAACTGGCCGTCGTAGTCCGGCAGTTTGAAGGTCTTCTCGGCGTGGCCGCCCGACAGGTCGGTGGCGCTGTTGCCGATGTTCGCGATGATCGTGTAGCCCTTGTTCTCGATCGCGGTGCGCTGGGCCGTCTTGTAGTCGGCGACGTCCTTGAAGAGGTCGAAGAGGCCGCGTACGTAGAGGCCGTCGACGTCGTAGCCGTCGTGTTCGAGGTTGTACTCGGTCGGCAGGTAGATGATGCCGGGGCGGGCCGTGACGAAGAACAGCGAAACGCCGTGCTCCTGGGCGTACTTGGCGACCGCGAGGACCGGCTTGTTGGCCGGCTGCGGCCAGCTGAAGCCGAAGTCGGTCTCCAGGGTGGTGTTGTCGATGTCGAAGACGATCGCCTGCTTCTCGCCGGGCTTGGGGGCCGCGATCCGCTGCTTCAGGTAGGGCAGGGCCTGGTTCATCACCGTCTGGCAGTCCGCCTGCCAGGTGGCGTAGTCGACGGTTGCGGCGGCCGTGGTGCTGGTCGCCGTCGCGGCCTCTGCGGGGACCGTCAGCGTCGCGAGGGCGGCCGCGGTCACGGCGACTATGGCGGTACGGCGGGCCCAGGGGCGTCGTCTCGTCATGGGGCGGGGATTCCTCTCACGTCTGTGCGCTGCCGAACGGTGCGGAAGGCATGGTCGCGGGCGCGGGTGGCGTGAGGGGAACCGTAAGGTTACTGAACGGTAGGTGTATAGAGGTCTGCGCCACATTTCAGCGGCCGGCGATCGTCCCCGCCGGTGACAAGCCGCACAGGCGATTCGGCCCCTACTAGGGGAGGTAGTCGTGCGCCTCGATCGGGACAAAAGGGACTTTTTTCTTGAGGCCCATGGAACCGAATGACCGATTTCGCCCTCCAGGGGGTCGAATCGGGATACATGGGCACTCTGTCAAGAAGTGTGAGGTTTTGCGGTGAACTACTAGGTTCCATCGTAGAAGAGGGGTTTGGGGGTCCGCGG
>NZ_JBXVPZ010000850.1:0-1819 GCF_057961495.1 Streptomyces sp. P5F9
CCTTCGGGTGCGGGCTCGGGTGAGCAGCAGCCTGTGCGGGCCTCCGAGCCGTTCCGTACCAAGGTGTTGAGCGTGCCGGGTATCGGTGAGGGTGCGGCCGGGCGGCGGTCGCGGGCGCGGACCGAGCACGGGCGGACCACCGGGGCCAGGCGGCCCCAAGGGGCGCTCACCAAGCTGCACTTGGCGGCGACCATCCAGGCGGCCGCTCCGCATCAGCTGGCGCGTGGACGGTCCGGGCGTGGGCTGGTCGTGCGGCGGGACGATCTGCGGCAGGCGACGCGGGAGGGGCGTGAGGGCAACCTCGTGCTGTTCGTCGTGGACGCGTCCGGGTCGATGGCGGCGCGGCAGCGGATGAGTGCGGTGAAGGGGGCTGTGCTGTCGTTGCTGCTCGACGCGTATCAACGGCGGGACAAAGTGGGGCTCGTGACCTTCCGGGGGTCCGCCGCGGATGTCGCCCTGCCGCCGACCTCTTCCGTGGACGCCGCCGCCGTACGGCTGGAGTCGTTGCCGACGGGTGGGCGGACGCCGCTTGCCGCCGGGTTGCTCAAGGCGCATGACGTGCTGCGGGTGGAGCGGTTGCGGGATCCGGCCCGTCGGGCGCTGGTTGTCCTGGTGACCGATGGGCGGGCCACCGGTGGGCCCGAGCCGGTCGCGCTCGCCGGGCGGGCGGCGCGGTTGTTCGCCGCCGACGGGGTCGCTTCCGTGGTCGTGGACTGCGAGTCGGGGCCCGTACGGCTGGGGCTGGCCGGGCAGTTGGCCGGTGAGCTGGAGGGTACGGCGGTGACGCTGGACGAGTTGCGGGCGGACTCGATCGCCGGGCTCGTGCGGGATGTGCAGGGGAATCAAGGGCGTTCGGGTTCTGGTTCGGGTTCTGGTTCGAGGAGGGCCGCGTAGTGCCGCAGGGGCAGCCGAGTGTCGTGCCGGACGACGGTCTGACGACCCGTCAGCGTCGGAATCGACCACTTGTCGTTGTGCATACGGGAGTTGGGAAAGGCAAGTCGACCGCTGCTTTCGGGCTCGCGTTGCGGGCCTGGAATCAGGGGTGGCCGATCGGGGTGTTCCAGTTCGTCAAGTCGGCGAAGTGGAAGGTCGGGGAGGAGAACGCCCTTCGGGTGCTGGGGGCTTCCGGCGAGGGCGGGTCCGTCGACTGGCACAAGATGGGCGAGGGGTGGTCGTGGGTTCAGCGCGACTCCCAGATGGACAACGAGGAGAAGGCGCGGGAAGGGTGGGAGCAGGTCAAGCGGGATCTTGCCGCCGAGACCTACAAGCTCTACGTGCTGGACGAGTTCGCCTATCCGATGCACTGGGGGTGGGTCGACGTCGATGAGGTCGTCTCCGTGCTGCGGGACCGGCCCGGGAACCAGCACGTCGTGATCACCGGGCGGAACGCGCCCGAGAAGCTCGTCGAGTACGCCGACCTCGTCACCGACATGTCCAAGGTCAAGCACCCCATGGACGCCGGTCAGAAGGGCCAGCGGGGTATCGAGTGGTGAAGCTGTCGTGACTTCCTCGTCCTCCCTGTTCTCCGTTCCTCGGTTGGTCATTGCCGCGCCGTCCTCCGGTAGCGGCAAGACCACCGTTGCCACGGGGTTGATGGCCGCGTTCGCCTCGCGGGGGCTTGCCGTGTCTCCGCACAAGGTCGGGCCGGACTACATCGATCCCGGGTATCACGCGCTCGCTACCGGGCGGGTGGGGCGGAACCTCGACGCGTATCTGTGTGGGCCGGAGTTGGTCGGGCCGCTCTTCGCGCATGGTGCTCGCGGGTGTGATCTCGCTGTTGTCGAGGGTGTGATGGGGATGTTCGACGGGGCTGCGGGGG
>NZ_JBXVPZ010000851.1:0-1818 GCF_057961495.1 Streptomyces sp. P5F9
CCCTGAGCACCCGCCGGAGCGCCTTCTGTGCTTCTCTGCGCACCCCCGGCCCCCCGAACCGGCCGCTCCCACCGCAACCGGGCCAACACGGACTCGGCAGACGGCGAGGCACCCTCCGGCAACCCGGCAAGCAAACCCAGCACCCGGTGCCGTACCTCCGGAGCCGCCGACCGATCCAGCCCAGGCCCCAGCGCGGACAAGGTCCGTTCCTTCGCGTCCCGCCCCCCGACCAGCCCCGACGTCCGGGTCGCCGTGAGCCACGCCTCCGCGAGCCGGGCCCAGCGCTGCGCGGCGGGCAGCTCCAGCCACTCGTCGAGGGCCGGGGTAGCCGCGTACCGTTCGTCGGCGTCACCGTCGGAGGCCAACAGCCCTGCCGCATAAGCGAGTTCGACCCAGAAGGCCGCGACGGGCTCCGCCACGTCCAGCGCGACGGCGGTCCGCTTCAGATCACGGACGCTGAGACCCCCCGCCCGCATCACCGTCGGCCCGCCCTCGTCCCAGTCCTTCAGCAGCTCCTCGACCGTCGCGAGCGCGGTGTACGCCTGCCCGGCCGCCGTCGTGTCCACAACCTGTGGACGGTGCGTCGCCTTCGCCTCGACCGCAGGCGCCAGCGGCTCCGTCTCGCGGTGCGCGCGCCCGGCCCGCAGGTGCAGGGCCACTTCACGCGGGAGTACGACCGTGCCGGGCGCGGTGGGCAGCAGCAGCCCCCGGTCGATGAGCCAGCGCAGCCGGGCCGCGGGCTCGGCGGTCACCTGGCCGTACGGCGGCCCCCAGACCAGCCGGTTCAGCACCTCCAGGGACTCCTCGGGGGCGCGGGCGAGCAGCGCCTTCATTCGCCGCCGGGCAGTGAACAGCTTGGTGAGCGAGGCCACCGCGGACACGGAATCATGGGTGGAGGGCAGCCCGGCGGCCGTGACGATCTCCTGAATACGCCCCGGCGACATCCCCGCCGTGGCCTCCGCGACCGTAGGCCCGAGGCCGGTCGGCGACGGATGCTGCGGCGACGGCGCCAGCAGCTCACGTGCCGTCCGCACCAGCCGCAGCCGGTCGTCGGCACCCCACACCAGCGCCTGCTCCCGCAGGGTCGCGAGGGCGCGCGGCAGCGCGTGCACGACGACGGCGTCGCGCGCGTCGCCTGCCATCAGACCAACCAACCCGTCGTACGACGCCGGGTCCGCCGCCACGGCCAGCGCCTCCGCCGTCTGTAGCGCGAAACGGTCCAGCCGCTCCAGCGCCCGGACGACCGACCCGCGCGTACCGGCCCGGGTCGCGAGCTGGGTGAGGTCGGTGGGCACGGGCGTGATGAGGTCGGGGCGGCTGCGCAGCAGCGCGGCCAGGGACGCGTCGTCCCTGGTTCGGAGTGCCTCCGCGAGCGAACGGGGCGGCGTGGCCGGGATGCTCATCCGACCCACGGTAGCGGGTACACCGGCCGGGCCGGTGCCGCCCGCCCGACAGTGACCGCCCGACGACGCCCCGCATCCGCGGCCGAGGGCACCCCGTGCGGGGGCCGCGATCGCCTCCGCACCGGCTGCCGAGAAGGCCCCGCTCCTCCACGGCGACCACCGTCTCCGGTCGGGGGTCCCGTGCGCGTACCCGGAGTTGCCCGCCTGCCGACGACCGCCCGACGACGCCCCGCATCCGCGGCCGAGGGCACCTGTGCGGGGGCGGCGATCGCTCGCGCCCTGGGCCGGTGACAGCCCGCGTGGGCGGCGACACCTTCTCACCGGCTGCCGAGAAGGCCCCGCTCCTCCACGGCGACCACCGTCTCCGGTCGGGGGTCCCGTGCGCGTACCCGGTGCTGCCCGCCTGCCGACGACC
>NZ_JBXVPZ010000852.1:0-1812 GCF_057961495.1 Streptomyces sp. P5F9
CTCCCCCTCTGGCCGGCCGCGGCCATCCTGCTCGGCCTGGCCCCCGCACTCGTCCCCACCGGCAAGGAACCGTCGTGATCCGCTTCGAGGACGTCTCCGTGACCTACGACGGCGCGCCCCGACCCGCCGTCCAGCACGTCGACTTCGCGGTGCCGGAAGGCGAACTCGTGCTGCTCGTCGGCCCGTCGGGCGTCGGCAAGTCGACGGTGCTCGGCGCGGTGAGCGGGCTGGTCCCGCACTTCACCGGCGGTACCCTGCGCGGCCGGGTCACGGTGGCGGGCCGCGACACCCGTACCCACGCGCCGCGCGAACTCGCCGATGTCGTGGGCACAGTGGGCCAGGACCCGCTGTCGCACTTCGTGACGGACACGGTCGAGGACGAACTCGCCTACGGCATGGAGTCGTTGGGCCTCGCCCCCGAGGTGATGCGCCGCCGGGTGGAGGAGACCCTGGACCTGCTGGGCCTCGCCGAGCTGCGCGACCGGCCGATCGCCACCCTCTCCGGCGGCCAGCGACAGCGCGTCGCGATCGGCTCGGTCCTCACCCCGCACCCCAGGGTCCTGGTCCTCGACGAACCCACCTCGGCCCTCGATCCGGCGGCGGCGGAAGAGGTCCTCGCGGTCCTCCAACGCCTCGTCCACGACCTCGGCACGACCGTCTTCCTCGCCGAACACCGCCTGGAGCGCGTCATCCAGTACGCCGACCAGGTCGCCCTCCTCCCGGCCCCGGGCGCGGCACCGGTCCTCGGCACCCCGGCGGAGATCATGGCCGTATCCCCCGTGTTCCCACCCGTAGTGGACCTCGGCCGGCTCGCCGGGTGGACCCCGCTGCCGCTCACCGTGCGGGACGCGCGGCGCCGGGCGGGCGAGCTGCGGGAGCGCCTCTCGGACCGCGAACCGGCGCGCGGCACCCCCGCTCCCGCCCCCGTCACCGGGTCGCTCCTCAACTCCCGGCCGAGCAGCCGCCGTTGGCGCGCCCGGAAAGAAGCACGCGAGACCATCGCCCCAACTCCCGCCCCCACAGCGGAAGTCCAGGCCCTCACCGTCCGCCGCGCCCGGATCGACGCCCTCCGTCACCTCGACCTCGCCATCACCCCCGGCGAGACCATCGCCCTCATGGGCCGCAACGGCGCCGGCAAGTCCACGCTCCTCAACTCCCTTGTCGGGCTGGTCACTCCGACCTCCGGGACGGTCCGGGTCGGCGGTCTCGTCCCGCACCGCACGGCACCCCGCGACCTCGTCCGCCGCGTAGGCCTCGTCCCGCAGGAGCCACGTGACCTGCTCTACGCCGACACGGTCGCCGAGGAGTGCACGGCCGCCGACGCGGACGCGGGCGCCGAGGCGGGTACGTGCCGTGCGCTGGTCTCCGGTCTCCTCCCCGGGGTGACGGACGACGTCCACCCCCGTGACCTGTCCGAAGGGCAACGCCTCGCGCTCGCCCTCGCGATCGTGCTGACGGCCCGCCCGCCGCTCCTTCTGCTGGACGAACCGACCCGGGGTCTCGACTACGCGGCCAAGTCCCGCCTGGTGACGGTGTTGCGGGCGCTCGCCGCCGAGGGGCACGCGATCGTCCTGGCCACCCATGACGTGGAGCTGGCCGCCGAACTCGCCCACCGGGTCGTGCTGTTGGCCGACGGAGAGGTGATCGCCGACGGCCCGACGGCGGAGGTGGTCGTGGCGTCCCCGTCCTTCGCCCCGCAGACGACGAAGATCCTGGCCCCGCAGCGGTGGCTCACGGTCGCCGAGGTCCGGGCGGCCCTGGCATGAGCACGAATCCACCCCGACGCGGGCATCACCGCCCCATCCCCCTCAC
>NZ_JBXVPZ010000853.1:0-1810 GCF_057961495.1 Streptomyces sp. P5F9
TGCTGGTTCTCGATGTACTGCTTGACGACGGTCAGCGGTGCCCCGCCGCAGGATCCGGCGAAGTAGGAGCCGGACCAGAAGTGCCCGCCCCACAGGTACCGGCGCACGTGGGCGTCGTATTCCTGGCGGAGTCTGCGGGAGGACACGCCCTTGAGGGAGTTGACCAGCTTGGAGAGCTGGACCTTGGGCGGGTAGTGCACCAAGAGATGTACATGGTCCTGTTCGCCGTTGAACTGCTTGAGGTCGGCCTCGAAGTCCGCGCAGACCTCGCGCATGATCTCCTCCGTGCGCGTCAGCATGGCGTCGGTGAATGCCTTGCGCCGGTACTTGGTGACAAAGACCAAATGGACGTGAAGGTTGTAGACGACGTGACGTCCCGTGCGCACGTCAGGATTCGGGTTCCATCGTGGTGACATAAGCCAACTGTAGTAGGGTGATCGGCATGGGCGAACTTGTATGGGAGAAGCGACAGTTCGGGCACCGCGCCCGGCTGGCGCTCACCCCTGCACAGGCGCGGCTCATGGACGACCAGGCGCATGCCGCACGGGCGATGTGGAATCAGCTCCACGACCTGTGGCAGATGACGCCGAAGTGTCAGCGCTCTCTGACGCGCATGGATCAGACGTTGCGTCAGGCCCGCAAGGAGATCGACTGGTACGCGGTGCTGCCCGCGCAGGCTGCCCAGGCGATCCTGAAGACGTACATGCAGGCGTGGCGGAACTGCTGGGACGGGCGGACGGACGAGCCGACCTTCAAGGCCCGTTTGCGTACCCTCATGTCCGTGGACATCCCGCAGGGCCGCGATCTCCAGATCAAGCGGGTGCACCGACGGTGGGGCATGGTCAACATCCCCAAAGTGGGGCGTGTCCGCTTCCGGTGGACCAAGGATCTCCCGGTCGGCAAGCACGCCGACAAGGACAACCGGATCACCGGGGCACGGCTGGTCAAGGACGGGCTCGGCTGGCACATCGCCTTCCGCGTCCAGACACTTGAGCCGAAGCCCGAGCCTCACACCGGGCCGGAGGTCGGTATCGACGCCGGGGTGAACCTGCCCCTCGCGCTGTCCGACGGCAACCACCGGGACCACGGCCGGCCGCCCCGGCTCCCGGACGGCACAGCTGACCGGGACAAGTGGCTGAATCCGAACGAGAAGACCAAGCTGCTCCGCCTGGAGCGGCAAGCCGCGCACCGCAAGTCCTTCCGTAAGCCGAAGGAGCGCGGCTCGAACCGGCTGCACCGCACCTACGACCAGATCAAGCAGCTCCGCGCAAGAGCCACGCGCCGAGCGACTGACTGGCAGCACAAGACCACCACCGCCATCGCCAAGCAGTACGGCACCGTCGTGGTCGAAGCACTCACCATCACGAACATGGTCAAGTCCGCCAAGGGCACCATCGACCAGCCAGGGAAGAACGTCGCGCAGAAGTCCGGCTTGAACCGCTCCATCAGCCAGGAGGCATGGGGCCGGACCGTGACGATGCTGACGTACAAGACCGCCCACCAGGGCGGCACCCTCGTCAAGGTCCCCGCCCCGAACACCTCCCTGCGCTGCTCCGCGTGCGGTTTCATCACGCCCGGCAGCCGGGAAGACCAGGCCACGTTCGTATGCAAGAACCCCGACTGTGAATGGTCGGCGAATGCCGACTGGAACGCGGCCCGGAACGTCTTGCACCTGTACCGGATCGCCCACGTGGCGATCCCGGCTGCCGGGAGGGCAGTCGTCAGGCGCGCCCGTGGCGTCAAGCCCGCCACCGCAAGGTAGGCAGGAATCTCCTTCCTGAGCTTGCGAAGGAAGGAGAGCACTTCAAGT
>NZ_JBXVPZ010000854.1:0-1799 GCF_057961495.1 Streptomyces sp. P5F9
GCCGTGGACCACGACGTGAGGGCTACCGGCGGGGTCGCGTTGAGCGGGCGTATCAGGGGGGAGATGACCGCCGCTCCGGCCACCACCGGCGCGGAGAGCGTGTGCATGACCTCGTCGCCCTGGACTGCCGCAGGTGACGGCACTCCGGGGAGCAGCGGAGCGGAGACCGAGGTCGACGGGACCCCGGTGTCGCCGAGCATCGAGCGCTGGCTGGTGCCCTGGGCGAGCAGCGGGCCGACCGCACGGCGACGCCCCGCGTCGGTGGTCGCCGCCGCGCCCGCGCCCTGGGTACGCGCCGGCGTCACACCCGTACCGCCCCGCGCTTCCGCCGCCGTGTCGCCCGGCGCGACCGTGGCCACCCCGCCCAGCGCGATCGCGGCCAGCGAGACCGCCCCGGCGGCGACGAACGCGAACCGCATCCCGCGCGAGGCGGAGCGGTCGGCGTCGTGGCGGCTGACGTCATGGATACGGAAACCGTCACGGGCGGACCGGGACGGGGACGAAGGGGTCAGGGCCGTAGCGGCATGCGGGCCCGCCGGGACGTAGCCGAACTCGAACGCGTCGAGCGGGCCGTCTCTTTTGACGCCGAAGACACCGATTCCGGCGGCGAACAGTCCACCGCCGGGCGGCTCCTCGCCGTCCGTGTCGCCGCCTCCCCCGGGGAGCCCCTGGAGGCGGGCCAGGAAGCTCTCGGAGGGGGGCGGTGGGGCCATTTCCGCGAACACGTTCTTCAGTCGGCGCTGCGCGTCGGCCTCGGCCTTGCACTTCGTACAGGTGGCCAGGTGCGCCAGTACACGCTCGCGCGACTCATGACCGAGCTCCCCGTCCACCAGGGCGGAAAGTCGGTCTCCCAGATGCTGCTCCGCAGGCGTAGGACGTGATCCACTCACGCGGTCGCGCCCCCTCCCCCCAGCGCGGGCACACGCGCCACGAAGGAACGGCGCTCGGCCCGTGCTTCCGGCGAGCGGTGCGCGAGGGCCTTGCGGAGCTGGGAGCGGCCGCGGTGGATCCGGGAACGGACCGTACCGAGCTTGACGCCCAGGGTCGCGGCGATCTCCTCGTACGAGAGACCCTCGATGTCGCACAGGACGACCGCCGCCCGGAACTCCGGGGCGAGGGTGTCCAGGGCCTGCTGGACGTCCGCGTCGAAGTGCGCGTCGTTGAAGACCTGCTGGGGTGACGGCTCGCGGCTGGGCAGTCGCTCGGCCGCGTCCTCCCCCAGCGCGTCGAAACGGATGCGCTGCTTGCGGCGGACCATGTCCAGGAAGAGGTTGGTGGTGATGCGGTGCAGCCAGCCCTCGAAGGTGCCGGGCGTGTACGTCGACAGCGAACGGAAGACCCGGACGAAGACCTCCTGAGTGAGGTCCTCGGCGTCGTGCTGGTTCCCTGTCAGGCGGTACGCGAGCCGGTACACACGGCCGCTGTGGGTGCTGACGATCTCCTCCCAGGTGGGCGGAGTCCACGCCTGCCCGTCCGCGTCGGTGGAGAAGGTCGCGGTCTGGGCATGGTCAGCGGCGTGGCTGTGGTCAGCAGCGGTGTCGTTCACGGATTTCGGCCTGCCCGCCGATCCGAGAAAGCGCCGAAGCACTCCTCCCCGATCCACAGGTACAGCCGCACCTCCCCTGTCGGCTCTGGTGGTGTCCAGTGGAGCCCCTACCATAGCCACCTCGCCCGTTAGCTCCGGATAAGCGGTTTTACGAGAATTTGATACACGCTCATACCGACCTGGCGGTGGTGTGGGCCGATACCCGTGGCCCTGCCCGGCGTCCCGCTCGACAACCTGATCCATCGTCATCCCC
>NZ_JBXVPZ010000855.1:0-1799 GCF_057961495.1 Streptomyces sp. P5F9
TTAAGGTAGGGGGCGGACTCTCTTTATGCAAGTTAACTCTCATAATGGGGGTTGCGTGTTGGTGGGGGTGGGTGCGCGAAGGCGCGAACGCTCTTGGGGTCCGATGACAAGTACTGGTTGAGACCGTCGTCCGGCGGTCGGAAACGGAGACTCGGTGAAACCGGATGAACCGGGCAACCGGCGCCGCGGCGGGCGCCGCCACCGCGCCGGCGAACCTCATCGCGCCGACGGCGAACTCGGCGACAGTGAAGCCCAGTTGACGCGGTCCGCGCACGGCGACTCGGTGGCCTTCACTCACCTCGTGAAGACGCATTCCTCCGCCCTGTACGGCTACTTCGCCCGGCGTATGCCCGCCGCGTCGGAGGATCTGCTCGCGGAGACCTGGCTTCAGGCGTTCGCCGCCCGGCGCACGTTCGACCCGGCGCGGGGTTCGGCGCGGGGCTGGCTGTTCGGGGTGGCCCACAACGTGCTCGCCCAGCAACTGCGGCGGGCGGGACGGCAGGAGCCCGCACCGGGACCGGATGTCACCGACCCCTGGCAGGTGGTGGACCAGCGGCTGGACGCCGCCGCGATGGCCCCGGCTCTACGCCGGGCACTCGCCGAACTGCCCCCAGAGGAAAGGGAGTTGCTGCTGCTGATCAGCTGGGAGCAGCTCACCCCGACCGAGGCCGCCGCCGTTGTGGGCATCCCGGCGGGCACCGCCCGTTCGCGGCTGCACCGGGCCCGCGGCCGACTGCGCGACCGCCTCACGCCGTCCCGCCCGGCGGGCCGGAACCTGACCGCGACGGGAGACCTCGCATGACCACGTACGACGACACGGAGGCGAACGGTATGAACGAGCGAGGCGCACTGCTGGACTTCCCCGGTGCCGATGAACTGGCGACGGCGGGGCACGTCGAGCCGCTGTCGGAGCGGGCGTTGGCCCGGGTGCTGGCGGAGGTCGAGGCCGCCGTAGCGACGGAAGGGGCGGCCGTAACCAGCGCGGGGCCGGACGTAACCACCGAGGTGGCGACCGGTGTTGTCGTCGCGATGCCGGAACGGCGGCTGTTGGGGCGGCAGTTCGGGCGCCGCCGGGCCCTGATCGGGCTGCTGGCCACGGCCGCGGTGGCGACCGGCGTGGTGACGTACGCCAACAGCGGCGCGACCTCGGCGGGCACGGGCACGCACAGCGAGGCGCGTGCGAACACCGCGTCCGTCTTCCTGGACGACATCTCCACGGTGGCCGCCAGGCAGTCGGTTTCCTCGGGGAAGTACTGGAAGACGCGGACGACGGTCGGGACCACATACATCTCGCAGTCCATGGACTACTACGTCGTCAACGGCGGCAAGGTGTACCGGAAGGGGCTGCGGCCCGACTGGCAGGTCGGGCCGAAGGACCTCGACTGGAAGGGACTTGGGCAACTGACCACGGATTCGGGGAAGTTGCTCGGCCTGCTTCAGTCCCCGCCGCGGCCCGACAGCATCTCGCCCTTCGACCAGGCGGTCACCCTGCTCACCGACTCCCCGGCGAGCCCGAAACTGCGGGCCGGGGCCTTCAAGGCGATGGGCGGCCTGAAGGGCGTCAAGCTGCTCGGCCAGGTCAAGGACAGTACCGGGCGCGGTGGTACGGCAGTCGAGTTCGCGGAGGCCAGGAGTCTCGGCCAGGTGATCGTCGACCCGAAGACCAGCGCGATCCTGGAGTACACCTTCACGTGGACGGCCGGGCCCAGCAAGGGCAAGGTCACCCACCAGACGTTCCTGTCGACGGGCTTCACCGACAAGCTCGGCTGATCCGGAACGGGTGGGCGGGGCGAACGGGT
>NZ_JBXVPZ010000856.1:0-1798 GCF_057961495.1 Streptomyces sp. P5F9
CCCGGTCATCCCCGTCCAACCGGGGTACATAACGCCCGCCCTTCGAAACCCCCTCGTCGTTCAGGGTGACGTTCCAGTCCCGGTCTTTCATGAGGTATTTCATGTGGGCGTCGGAATGGAGATAACGCGCGGACTCCGCCGGGTCGCGACTCATGATGCCGAGCATCCCGTCGACGGGGTCGTTGGCGAACCAACCGCCACGCGCCCCGGCATACGTGCCCTTCACTCGCCAGATCCCGGGGTGTTTCTTCTCCGCGGCGATCATGTCGTCGGTGAGATCCTCGACCATCCCCGCGGAATAGCCGTGGCCCTTCTGCATCAGCGTGACGAGGGACTGGTAGCCGACGGCCTTGTCCAGGTGGAGGCCCTGGGCGTCCGTGGCGTAGTGCGCCAAGCCCACGCGTCGCATCTCGGTGCGCCACTTCCCGTACCAGTGCGACTTCGTGTCCCTCGTCGCCGTAGCGAGCGTGTTCGCCAGGCCCGTCTCGATCGCCGAGTACGCACCCGCACCGGCGCCGCCCTGGACGTGGATGCGGTCGTTCAGTTCGTTCGTGAGCTTGATCGTGCCGGTGGGGCCCAAGTCGTCCAGGACCATTTGCGAGAACGCCCCGTCCTCGCTGTTGTCGCGGAACGAGCGCTCCAATTCAGCCAATTGAGTGTCCGTCAACTCACCGCCCCTGCTCAGCTTCTGGAGATACCCCTCCGTCTCCTCGGCCTCGTACGCTTCGATGTCTCCCAGCGCCCTGCCGTTGAACCCCCGCCCGCCGGCCAGTAGTTCGGAGTCGATCACCACCGCCGCCAGCGCGACCCGGACGCCCGTGTCCGCGTCCGTCACATCGCGTACGGCCTTGTTGATCCCGTCCTGCCACGGCTGTACGGCCTGGGGAGCGGCGGGGGTGTCCGGCTGGTCCGAACTCGGGCTCACCACCCCGGACTCCGAGACCCGCATGCCCGCCCGGACCGCGTCCCACCGCGCCGCCACCACCCGGCCCCGCAACTCCACGAACCGGTCGTGCGCGTCCCGCAGCAGCGCCGCGATGCCCTTGGCCTCGGTCTGCGCGTACTGGAACTCCTTGAGCGTGACGTCGAAGCGGGCGTTCGCCGCGTCGGCGCTGAGCCCGGTCCACGTCGTGTCCACGGAGATGCCGTGCACATCCCGCCGGTACGCCGCCTCCTGCTTCTCGAACTCGCCCGCCATGCCGTCCCAGCGCTCGGCCGCGGTGGTCAGCGCGGCGAGGTCGGTGGTCATGATCTCGTGATACGTCGGCATGCGCCCAGTCGCCCCAATAACTCCGCTGACCCAATAACTCTCGCTGGCCCAACAGCTCCACTGACCCAATAACTCCGCCGGCCCAACAGCTCCGCCGGCCCAATAACTCCGCTGATCCGAAAGCCCGTTGGCCGCCGACCCGCTCACCTCAGAACGTGTCCAACGCGGACCGCTCCCGCAACGTCGACCCCACCGCCAGGTCCGTACTCGTCAGCACCGCGTTCCCGCTCCGCAACGCGTCCTTCTCCGCGCCCAGCCGGTCCATCAGGTTCTTCACCTGGTCCGCCCACGTGCCGTGCGCCTTCTTCAGGGCCGCCGAAGTCACCCACCCCTCCCCGTCCTTCGCCGCGAACTCCTGTAAGGCGGCGCTGTTCTCGTCGTCCGCCCACCGTCCCGCCGCACGCGTGCCGGGTTCGATGTGATCCTCGATCGCCCGCGCCGCCGCCCGTTTCTCACCCGGCGAGGAAGCCAGACTCGGCCGTGGTGCCGAAACCCCCGGCACACTCGGCACCACGGCCGAGTCTGGCT
>NZ_JBXVPZ010000857.1:0-1796 GCF_057961495.1 Streptomyces sp. P5F9
AGGACTTTGTTGGCGGATTCGCCATTGTCAGGCGGTGAGTTCGAGTCCGAGGCGGGTGAATCGGCTGATGTGAGTGGTGCCGATGGGGGCGCCAGTCCACCAGGAGTCGAGGCGGTGGAGGTTGAGTCCGGCGGCGATCAGGACATGGCCGAGGTGTGTCTTGTGCAGGCCCCGGTAGGGCGTGGTCCGCGTCCGTGTCACCCGGACGGCCTGGGAGATGGTTCCCTCGACTCCGGCGCGTGTGCCGTAGGCGGCCTTCCACTCATCAGTCTCCTGCTCACGTCGGCGCTGGTCGAGGGCCTGCTGCTGGGGCTGGGTGAGCAGGGTCAGGCTGCGTCCGTACGTTTGGTTGGTGGCGCTGGTGCACTTGTCCCGCACCGGGCAGGCGTCGCAGTCGGTCTTGGCGAAATGGACCCGGACGATCTCGGTGCCGGTGGGTTTGCGCTGCTCGGACCAGCTGACGCTGCGCCGGCCGCGGGGGCAGGTGACCTTGCGGGCCGGCCAGTCGACGGCGAAGGCGTCCTGGCCGAGGCCGTCCGCGGCCCGACCCTGGGCGGTGGTGTCGGCGAAGACCGGCCCCATCAGCTCGATGTTCTGCTCGGCGGAGGCGACCAGCAGCGCGGCGGAGGTGTAGCCGGAGTCGACCAGATGGACGGCGGGCAGCAGGCCGCGTGCGGCCAGAGCGTGGTGGACGGGACCGGTAACCGCTGCATCGGGGACGGTGGCGTCGGTGGTGACCACGTTCGTGATCAGATGCGGGGCGCAGGGCTCACAGGTTTCGGTGAAGTGGACCTTGTAGCCGTCCCAGCCCGCGCCGCGCTTGATGCTGTAGCGGGTGTCGGTGTCGTAGGGGCTGGACAGCCTCAGCCTGCCCGGCGGGAGGTCCTTGCCCTCCCGCCAGCGCACCCCCATCCCGTCCTCGTCGCGGTGGTACTGCTGCACCCACGCGGTCCGCAGCACCTGCACCGCCTCGATCTCGCGCAGCCAGACGGGCGCGTCCGCCGCGTAGACGGACTGGAGCAGGGTGAATCCGTCCCGTCCCACGGTCAGCGCCCACCGCTGACGGGCGTCGACCCCCCTGGGGAAGCGGAAGGAGTCGATGCGCTTGCCGTAGCGTTCGAACCACTCCGGCACCGCAACCTGCCGCAGCCAGGCGGGCGCCGCGACCGCCAGCGTCTCCAGCGCGGCGCGCAGGGTCTCGCCGACGAACTCCATCCGGTTCAGCGTCCGCACCACGGCCAGCACATGCGTGGAGTCGGTGCGCTGGCGACCGCCCGCCCGCAACAGCCCCAGCTCGCCCACCCGTTCCAGCAGCCGGTCCAGGACCAGTTCCTCCAGACCGTGCGCGATCAGCCGGTCCCGGAACTCACTGAGCACCGAGAAGTCGAACCCAGGATCCTCCAGCTCCAGGCCGAGTGCGTACTTGACGTCGATCCGCCCGCGCACCGCGTCCGCGGCCTGCCGGTCCGTCAGCCCCTCCGCGAACTGCAACACGCTGACCATCGCCAACTGGCCCGGCGACCATGCCGGGCCACCCCGACGGGGAAACGCCCGAGCGAACTGCTCGTCCTCGAACAACGGCCCGAGCTCATCCCGGATCCGCATGGCCAGGCAGCCCTTGCGGAACGCTGCCCGCGCCACCCGCACGGTGACCTCCGGGATACACGGGGCAGGCACAGGGCGCAGCGACATCGCAGCCCTCCTTGCCTCCCCGCGAGACGAAACCGAACCCCACCAGACTGCCCGACCAAACAAGATCAGCAAAGGCGGTCGCCGAATCCGCCAACAAAGTCCTT
>NZ_JBXVPZ010000858.1:0-1776 GCF_057961495.1 Streptomyces sp. P5F9
GCTTCCCAGGGCTTGTCGGGGTCATGGGGCCATCCGTTTGAGGAGTTCCAAGTGCTCGGCGTCGTCGGTCACTTGCTCCCCCGACGAGGGCAGCAGTTGCGGGATGCCGTCGACGATGGGGTAACGGCGGCGCAGGCGCGGGTTGTAGAGGGCGTCCGTGGGGAGCAGGTGCAGCGGGCCCTTGTCGAGCGGGCAGGCCAGGATCTTCAGCAGGGGGTCGTCCGGGTTCATGGGGGTGTCAACTCCTTGGCCTCGACCGGTGGTTGAGGCGCGTTGTCGTGCTTCGGCATGGTCAGCAGGACGGTGACCGCCAGGGCCGTGCCCCCGATCCGCAGGGCCAGCCGCAGCGGGTCGTGCGGCAGTGCCTCGCCGAACGCGAGCGTGCCGAGCACCGCCGTGAACAGACTGGTCACCGTCGTGCACACCGGCACGATCAGCGAGGCCCGGCAACGCTGGAGCGCCGCCTGGGACATGACCAGGCCGAACGCGCCGGTGAAGAGGAGGAGGTAGGGGTACGGGGACCGGAGCAGGCCAACTACCGCCCCTCCCAGGTCACTTGTCGTCAGGTAGCTCGACACGCCCTTGATGGCGAGCGAGCTGACCCCGTACAACAGGCCCACCGCCACGCCGTATTCGACGCCCGTGGTGGGCAGCCGGTGCCGGTGGCCGGCGCTGCGCTCGGTGGACCGGTACAGCCAGACACCGGCGGCGAGCGAGGGCACGCAGACCAAAAGGATCAACGGATAGGGCGCGTTGCGGCTGACGTGGTCCGAGCCTTCTTTGAGGGACAGCACGACCATCAACAGGGCGACGAGGATCGCGCCGAGCGCGTACCGTTCGCGGCCGCTGGTCTCCTCGCCGAGCATGCGGGCGGACAGCAGCACGAGCAGCACCAGGCCGGACACGAAGATGCCCTGCGCGGCGGCGATCGGCAGCGTCCGGTACACGGCGAGCTGCGCGCCGAACCCGGAGGCCAGCGCGAGGGACCCGCCGATCCACAACGGGCTCCCCAGCACCAGCCGCAGCAGCCTCGCCGGTTGACGGACCGTCACCTCGGGCAGGGCCGCGAGCGCCCGCTTCTCCAGGACGAAACCGGTGCTGTACAGCACGTTCGCCAACAGGGCCGCCGCCACCCCCCACCACACGGCCGCGCCCCCTACGTCTTCCGCGCGTGCAGCAGCAGGATCGACGCCAACTGCGGTCTGGCACAGGCCAGTCGGTCGAGGGGGCGAAGCGGTCGCGGTACGCCGTGGAAGGGCGCGCCCTTGAGCCCTACGACCTCGAAGCCGGCCGCCGCCACGAACTCCCGTAACGCACGCGGGGTGTAGAGCCGCAGATGTCCTACGACCTCCTTGCCCGGGCGGCCGTGGATCGCGCGCAGGCTCACCTCCGAGAACACGGGCTGGACGCCGGCGAGCAGCAGGGCGCGGTTGTACCAGGCGGCCAAGTTCGGGGTGGACAGCATGAGATGGCCTCCCGGGCGCAGGACGCGGCGGATCTCGGCGAGGGCGGTGTCCGGGTCGACGAGGTGCTCGATCACCTCGCTGAACAGGACGGCGTCGGCGGAGGCCGAGCGGAGCGGCAGCGCGGTGAGTTCGCCTCGGACCGTGTACGGGAGGTGGGCGCGGGCGCGGGTCAGGGCGTCCTGGGACCAGTCGACGCCGATGACGCGGTGGCCGGTGAGGAGGGGTGCCGCGGTGGCGGCGGCCGTCGCGTCGCCGCAGCCGATGTCGAGGATCGTGCGGGGGTTCTCGGTGGCCGGGTCGAGAGCGGTGG
>NZ_JBXVPZ010000859.1:0-1770 GCF_057961495.1 Streptomyces sp. P5F9
GCTGACCCCTTACGTCGACCCCACCGGCAACGCCGTCCAGACCCCCGGCGACGGCAACTGCCTCCTCTACGCCGTCATCGGCAGCGCACCCCACCTGGTCCGCACCCGCCTCCAGCAGGCCGCCGCCACCGGCACCACCCAGGCTCTCGCGCCGGCCACCGCCGCCTGGCTCGCCCGGCCCGACGACGTACAACGGGCCCTCCGGACGATGGCGCGGAACCCCCAGGCCGGTGACCGGGGATCCAATCAACTACGGGCCGCACGGCAGGAGTTGCAGAACCTGGTCCTTGCCCGGCTGGCGGCGGCACACAACGGCACCCGCCCGCTCCCGCCGCAGGTGCTCGGCCAGCTCCGGGGCGTCCTCGTCACCCCCTTCACCGCGGCGGTCCAGAACATGCCCGCCGCCCAGATCGACAACGAACTGGTCCGTTACGGCATCCAGGGTGTGACCCACGCCGAGGACCTGGACCCGGTCGACCTCCAGACCCGCTATCTGCAAGCGGTCTCCATGCCGGGCGCACCGCCCGCACTGACCGGCGCCGCGCCGAGCAACCGCCGTATGTTCGCCTATCTGCGTGCGGTGAACGGACTGCCCACCCTCGCCACCATGACCACGGACGAGCGCCGGTCGCTGCTGATCGCCGGCTACCACCGCAGCACCGCCCCACTCAGCCAGGACGAGGCGAACATGCTCGGCAGCGCGGTGGGCAACTGGTCGGCCGCGTGGGCGAACCCCATCGGCGACACCTTCCTGCCCCTCCTCGCCGACACCCTCGACGCCCCGATCCACGTCTTCCAGCCGATGCCCGCCCCGCTCGCCGGCACCACCGCGACCGGCGGCCCCCGCGGCATCGTGCTGCGCTACGGCCCGACCACCAACACCCCCGCGCTGGAGGTCCACTACACGGGCCTGAACCACTACAGCGCGAGCGCCGCGAACCCGGGCACCACGTCGGCGAACGTCACCCCGTCGAAGGCGCCCCGGGGTCCCGAGGACGCCAACAGCGTTCAGCCGAACGGGCGTTACCGCCCCGCGCCGACCCGCGACGCTGCCGACGACCGACCCGCGTCCCGTGTCGCCGACCCCGCTCCGAAGGACACCTGGCACGGTCTGCGTCCGCATGCCCGCCCCGCCGTTCACTCCACCGAGCGGTTCGATCCGCACGCGGACCAGTCCAACTCGCCCCGCCCCGGCGCCCTCAGCGGTGCGACGACGCTCGTCCGTGCCACCATCCGTCGTATCCAAGCTCCCAGCGGCCAGTGGATACGGGACTACACGCTCAACCTCCCGGTCACCGACACCGATCCCGCGCTCACCCAGCAGCTCAACGAACGCATCACGCGCCTTCTGGACTTGCATCTCAACTCCGGCCTGGCGCTGCCCAGTTCGGGCGACCAGCTGCACATCAACCTCAACTTGATCAACGACCCGGACCACCCCGAGGCGATCACCCTCACCGACACCGAGAACCCGGGCCGGGCCGATCAACTCCACCTGGACGCCAACCACTCGGACGAGGACCTGCTCCATGAGGTCCTGCACTACCTCGGCCTCCCGGACGAACAGCGTGACAACGACTTCCTGTTGCGCAACCACCCGAACAGCACGACCGTCCACACCACCGGCGTCATGGCCACCACCCAGCCCCCCGTCCACATCCCGCACCGCTACCTCCGCACCATCGAGAACGTCACTGCGGCTGGCCCCCAACTCCACGACCACACAGGCCAGGACGAGACGACGCCTGTCCACGACCCCGACGCCACCCC
>NZ_JBXVPZ010000860.1:0-1753 GCF_057961495.1 Streptomyces sp. P5F9
CCCGCGCCCTTCATGCCCCCGGAAGCTACACGCTTGTTCGACGTTGCGCTGCCCCTACTGGAGAGAAGTGCCCCAGATCGACGGACTTTTTCGCATTCCTGGCATTCGGGGGTGATGGGGGTGAAGTCAGCTTGTTGTGCCGAAGGCGATCGCCAGGTCCTTGTCGCCCGTCGACGATGACGACGGCTTGTCCGCGTAGACCGTCGACATGTAGAGGTGGCCCTCCGCGTAGAGGATCTCCGCGTAGTCCGGCAGGAACGTGGTCTCCGTCCCCCGTACCGTCTCCGTGCTCGGGTTCTCCAGCAGCTTCGTCTCCTTGAAGGAGGTGCCGTCGATGCTGACGATCTGGCCGCCCTTGTCGTAGGGCGGGGACTTGTAGGCGATGACGTTGCTGCCGTCCATGCGCAGCGGGGTGATCGTGTAACCGTCGCCCGCGTCGGCGCGCTGGCCGGTCTGCTTGCCGGTGGCGAGGTCGAAGGCGACGATCTCGTTGGTCTGGCTGTAGGAGTCGCCGGAACCGTCGTGTTCTTCGGTGGGCACGTACAACCGGTCGTTGCCCACGGCCAGTTCGGTGCAGTACTCGACGCGCGTGATGCCGTCGCAGCGGGCCGCGTACTGCTTGCCCGGCGCCGGGATGTGCGAGCGCAGCGCGCCCGTCTTGTTGTCGATGGAGAAGAAGTCCGAGATGCCGCTGCCGTCGCCCGCGCTGTCGCCGACGTCCGCCGCGACGACCAGCGGGTCGGTCGACACGATGCTCGCGTACTCGATGCCCTCGGCCATCTTGTAGTCCGAAATCACCTTCCCGGAGACCGGGTCGATGGTCTGGATGTGGAGGACGGGCGCGTCGTACGTTCCGCACCTGCGCACAGCGACCAGCTTGGCGCCGCCGCCGTAGCCGGCGTCGTAGCAGTCGGCGGCCTTCGGGCTCCACAGGACCTTGCCGGTGGAGATGTCGAAGGCGGCGCCGCCGTCGGTGCTGCCCACGGCGACGGTGTTCGCGCTGACGGTGACGTTCCCGAAACTGATCGGCTGGTCACCGGAGTTGGCGGTCTTCGTCCACAGCTTGGTGCCGGTGTTCAGGTCGATCGCGGCGATCTGGCTGCAGCCGTGCGAGGGCTTGTCCTTGGTCGGCATGGCGGGCTCGTAGAGGATGGCCGTCTTGCCGTCGGTGGTGGTGTGCTTCGTGGCCTGGCAGACCGGACCCGGGAGTTTGATCGTCCATTGCTTGGCGCCCGTGTCGCGGTTGTAGCCGACGACCTCGGCGCTGCCGCTCTTCGCGTACACCTTGTCGGTGAGCCAGGAGCCGGAGGTCACCATGGTGTCGCTGACCTTGGGCATCGGGACCTCGAAGAGGACCTTGGACGCGGTGTCGGCCGGCACCTTCTCCTTGCCGCCGGACGTGGTGCCGCCCTTGCCGTTCGTACTGCCCGTGCCGCCCGTGCTGCCGCCGGCGGTCGCGGTCTTCTTCGTGTCGTCGTCCTTGTCGCCGGACGAGGACGCGTACCAGATCCCGCCGCCCACGATCAGCGCGATCGCCACGACAGCGGCGGTGATGATCACCGCGGGCGCCCCGAACTTCCGCCCGCCACCGCCCGGTTGGCCCGGCTGCGGGTGCAGCGGCACGGTCGGCTGGCCCGGGTAGCCGTAACCAGGCTGCTGGCCATAGGGGTTGGGCTGCTGACCGTACGGCTGCTGCGGCTGGGCGTACGGGTTCGGCTGCTGGCCCGGGTAGCCGTAGCCGGGCGGCGGGGCC
>NZ_JBXVPZ010000861.1:0-1736 GCF_057961495.1 Streptomyces sp. P5F9
TCCCCCTACGTGGCCCCCGCCGGCCGCGTCGTAGCGACCCCCGGCGACGGCTACTGCCTCCTCTACGCCGTCATCGGCAGCGCGCCGGACCTGGTCCGCACCCGCTTGCGGCAGGCGGACCCGGCCTTCCCCGCGGCCACCGCCGCCTGGCTCGCCCGGCCCGACGACGTACGGCAGACCCTCAGGACACTCGCGGCGCAGCCGCAGACCACCAACCGGGGAACAGGCCATCTGCGGGCCGCGCAGCGGGGGTTGCAGAACCTGGTCCGGGCCCGGCTGGCAGCGGCACGCGACGGCAGCCGCCCGCTCCCGCCGCAGGTGCTCGGCCAGCTCCGGGGCGTCCTCGCCGGCGAGTTCGCGACGCTGGTGGAGAACGCGTCCGACGCCGCCGTCGCCAACCAACTGGCCGTGTACGGCATCCAGGGCGTCACCCGCACCGAGGACCTGGACCCGGTCGACCTCCAGACCCGCTACGCACAAGCCATCACGGCACCCAACGCGCCGCCCCCACTGACCGGCAACCCACCGAGCAACCGGCGGATGTTCGCTTACCTGCGGTCGATGGGCGCGCTGCCGACGCCCGCCACCATGACACCGGCCGAACGCCGGTGGCTGCTGACCGCCGGCTATCACCGGAGCACCGTCCCCCTCACCCAGGGCGAGGCACGCCTGCTCGACAGTGCGGTGGACAGCTGGTCGGACTCGTGGGCGGACCCGGTCGGCGACACCTTCCTGCCGCTGCTCGCCGACACCCTCGACGCCCCGATCCACGTCTTCGAACCGGTGACCGACACAACCGCCGGCCCCCGTGGCATCGTGCTCCGCTACGGCCCGACGACCGCCAACACCCCCGCGCTGGAGGTCCGTTACACGGGCCTGAACCACTACAGCGCGAGCGCCGCGAACCCGGGCGCCACGTCGGCGAACATCACCCCGTCGAACGCGCCCCGGGGTCCCCAGGACGCCAACAGCCTTCAGCCGGACGGCCGTTACCGTCCCGCGCCGACCCGTCACGCCGGCGACGACCTGCCTGCGTCCCGTGTCGCCGACCCCGCGCCCAAGGACACCTGGCACGGCCTGCGTCCCCACGCGCGCCCTGCCGTGCACTCCACGGAGCGGTTCGATCCGCACGCGGACCAGTCCAACTCGCCCCGGCCGGGGGTTCTCAGCGGTGCCACGACGCTCGTCCGGGCCACCATCCGTCGTATCCAGGCGCCCAACGGCCAGTGGATACGGGACTACACGCTCAACCTCCCGGTCACCACGGCCAACCCCGACCTCACTCAGCAGCTCAACGACCGCATCACGCGTCTCCTGGACACGCATCTCAACTCCGGTCTGGCGCTGCCCAGTTCAGGCGACCAGCTCCACATCAACCTCAACCTGATCAACGACCCGGACCACCCCGAGACGATCACTCTCACCGACTCCGAGAATCCGGGCCGGGCCGACCAACTCCACCTGGACGCCAACCACTCGGACGAGGACCTCCTCCACGAAGTCCTGCACTACCTGGGCCTCCCGGACGAACAGCGCGACAACGACTTCCTGTTGCGCAACCATCCGAACAGCACGACCGTCCACACCACCGGCCTGATGGCCAGCACTGAGACCCCTGTCCACATCCCGCACCGCTACCTCCGCACGATCGAGAACGTCACTGCGGCCGGCCCTCAACTCCACGACCACACAGGCCAGGACGAGACGACACCTGTCCGCGACCCCGACACCACCCC
>NZ_JBXVPZ010000862.1:0-1734 GCF_057961495.1 Streptomyces sp. P5F9
CTTCCGCATACCGCATGTCGACCCAGATCCGATCGGCACCGGAATGCTTCACGGCGTTGGTGAGCACCTCACTGACGGCGAAATAGGCGGCCGACTCGACCGGCGCGTCGGCCCGCCCACCCCCAAGCTCCGCACTCACCTCGCTCGGCACCGGCATCCGCAACGCCAACGCCCGTACGGCATCCGCGAGTCCACGCTCCGCCAGCACCGGCGGATGAATCCCCCGAACGAGATCACGCAGCTCGTCGAGGGCCTCGACGGAGGACTGCCGGGCTCGGGCGAGCAACTCCCTTGCCTTGGCGGGGTTCTTCTCCAACAGCGCCTCGATGGTCCCGAGATCCATCCCCATGGCGACCAGCCGGGCCTGCGCCCCGTCATGCAGATCCCGCTCGATCCGCCGCAACTCGGCAGCCGAACCATCCACCGCATCCCGCCGTGTCTCCGTCAACACCCGTACCCGCTCGGCGAGTTGACTCTGCCCCGGGGCAAGAAGGGAACGCGTCAGCAGAAAGTGGACGCGGAGGAGGGCCGGGGTGAGGAAGAAGGAAGCGGCGAGAATTCCGACGCCGAGCAGCCCCGCGAGCAGCGCACTGCCCTGCCCGCCCACCGGCACGAACCCGTACCACCACCCCACATACGTCCCGTCCGTGAACACCCGCCACAACCCGAACGCCAACGCGAAGCCCTCCAGCGGATAGAACACCAGAGCCGCAGGCACCAACGCGGTGACGAACCCGGCGACCATGTCGACGGGCAGCCACCGCAGATCCCGCCAGGTGGCGGGGTCGCGGAGGAGGCGGAGGGCCCGGGTCCAGGGGAGCGCATCGGTTGGGATGGAGCGGTACGTCGTAGGAATACGCACCTCGCACCATTGCGCGCCGAGCAGCCGCCGCAGGTTCGCATGGGCGCGCACAGCACTGAGCACCCAGGGCGTGGTGAACAGCCCGACACCGAGCGGGACGGCCACAAGAGACACGACGGTCAGCACAAGGAGGACGAGCGACCCGGAGAGGGAGACGAGAGCGAGCCCAAGAGCACGCACCCCCGCCACGAGAACGCCCCGGGCCCGCCCACTCTCGCTTTTCGTGTCCATGAGCCCAGTCTCTCGGAACAGCCAGGCCAGGTCACGGGGCCGGGCCACCGTGGTGGGGGTGTCGCTAGCAACACCGGCTGGCTTAGTTCTTTTAGGGGCGCGGGGAACTGCGCGCCCAGCCCCCACGCACCCGCACCCAACGAACTACCACTCCAACGGCACCCCAAGCACCTTCGCCTCCACAGCAGGGTCAAGCCCCACCGCCGGCCGATCAGCCCGCCGCGGCGCAACCCCACCAACACCCTGCAACCATTGCCACGTATCACCCACGGTCTCCACCACAGGCCGGCACCTCAACCCCGTAGCCACCGCCCGAGACACATCCGCACTGTGCAACGCGTCGTACCCCTCACTACCCGGCGGCACCCACACCGGCAACTGAGTCCACGGCTCGATGCCGGCCCCCAGCACGACTTCCGGCGAGGTCCAACGCAGCTCGGCCCCTCCACCGGTAACCCGCACACACGCGTCCAAGAGCGACCCCATCGTCGCGTGCCCCTGCGCGGAGATCAGGTTGTACGCCCCGCTCAACTCCCGCTCCACGGAACCGAGCAACCACTCCGCCAGATCCCGCACATCGACATACTGAAGCGGCAGATCCCGAGGCCCGGGCGCCAGCACCGGCCCACCCCGCGCAACCC
>NZ_JBXVPZ010000863.1:0-1733 GCF_057961495.1 Streptomyces sp. P5F9
GGGCTAGCGGGCGTCGGGGGCTGCCGCGGCGGAACGGCTGTCGGACCAGGCGTGCCACAGGGCGGCGTACTGGCCCTGGGCGGTGAGGAGTTCGTCGTGCGTGCCGTTCTCCACGACCCTGCCGCCGCTCAGGACGATCACCCGGTCCGCGGAGGCGGCCTGGCTGAGCCGGTGCGCCACGACCAGCGCGGTACGGCCGCGCAGCGCCTGCTCGGCGGCCTCGTCGAGCTGCCGCGCACCCGAACTGCCCGCCTCCGCCGTGGCTTCGTCGAGTACCACGACCGGCGGATCGGCCAACAGCAGTCGGGCGAGGGCGAGTTGCTGCGCACGGTCGGCGGTCAGCCGATGACCACCGTCACCGACGACGGTGTCCAGCCCCTCCGGCAGCGCCTCGACCCAGCCGAGCGCGCCCACGGTTTCGAGCGCCTCCCGGAGTTCCTCGACGTGCGCGTCCGGGCGGGCCAGCCGCAGATCCTCGGAGAGCGGCCCGGCGAAGACATGCACCTCCTGCGTGACGAGTCCGACCAGATGACCGGCCTCGTCCGGCTCGGCGCCGCCGACGTCGATCCGGCCCGACTGCGGACGGTGCAGCCCGGCGACCAGCTTGGCCAGGGTCGTCTTGCCCGCGCCGGTGGTACCGACCAGCGCGACACGCTCCTTGGGCCGTATCTCCAGGTCGACGTCGTGCAGCACCGGGCGGCCCGGGACATACGCGTGGGAGACACCGGTCAGCGTCACGGACGGGGGCCCGCCGGCGGTCGTACGGTCGTCCGCGCGGTCGGCGACCACGGGCGCGGGTTCGTCCACGACCCCGACGAGCCGTGCCAGTCCGGCCGTTGCCGACTGGGCGTCGTCCAGCAGCACCAGCGCGGTGTTGACCGGGCTGAAGAGACTGTGGAAGTACAGCGCGGCCGCGGTGGCCGTACCGACCGACGCGGAACCGTCGCGCACCAGCAGGAATCCGGTGACCAGGACGGCGGACAGCCCCAGGTACTCGGCGATGTGCAGCCGGCTGTAGAAGCGGAGCATCAACTGCACGCCGCTCATGGTCAGTTCGACCGCCGAACGGGAGCGCTCGGTGACCCGCCGGGTGTGGCCCTTCTGCAGCCGGTACGCCCGTACGGTCCGCGCCCCGCCGATCGTGTCCAGCAACTGCTGCTGCTGTGTCCCGGTGGCGATGCGCTCCTTGGCGTACAGGGGAACGGCGTTGCGCACATACCAGCGGGCGGTGTGCGCCTGCACCGGCACGGCGATCAGCGCCGCGATGAGGAACCGCCAGTCCAGCAGGGCGAGCGCGCCCAGCGTCAGCACGATCGACAGCGCGGACCGCGCCAGTTCGGGCAGTGCCCCGCGCACGGCGTCGGCGACCCGCGAAACGTCGCGCGTGACACGGGCGTTGAGGTCACCGGACCCGGCCTTCTCCACCCGGTCGAGGGGGAGTGACAGGGCGCGCTCGACGAACAGTTCGCGCAGCCGCGCGAGCGCGGTCTCGCCGAGCCGCGACACGAGGGACATGCCGAGCGCGGTGGTCACGCCCTGGACCAGGGCGACCCCGGCCAGCGCGACCACGGGGAAGGTGAGCGCGTCGGGGGAGCGGCGCTCGGTGACGACGTCGACGATATGGCCCAGCAGCGGCTGGGTGAGCAGCCCGACGGCCGTGGCGAGCACCATCAGCCCGAACCCCGCGGCGGCCAACCCCCGCTGCGGGCGCAGCAGTTCGCGGACTGCGGCGC
>NZ_JBXVPZ010000864.1:0-1730 GCF_057961495.1 Streptomyces sp. P5F9
TGACCGGTACTAATAGGCCGAGGGCTTGTCCTCAGTTGCTCGCGTCCACTGTGTTGGTTCTGAAACCACGAACAACCCCATTGCCATGGTCACGGCAGTGGTGCGGTTGCTGTGTTTCATAGTGTTTCGGTGGTCATAGCGTGAGGGAAACGCCCGGTTACATTCCGAACCCGGAAGCTAAGCCTTACAGCGCCGATGGTACTGCAGGGGGGACCCTGTGGGAGAGTAGGACACCGCCGAACAAATATTGCGAAAACCCCTGTACCGTTTATTCGGTACAGGGGTTTTCTGCGTTTCGGCTACCGTGGCTGGCATGAACTACAAGATCCGTTCGATACGCGCCGACGAGTGGGCCGCGGCGAAGGAGCTGCGGCTCGTTGCCCTGCAGGATCCCGTCGCGCACCTTGCCTTCATGGAGACCTACGACACGGCGCTGGCTCAGCCGGACTCCTTCTATCAGGAGCGGGCCGTAGGGGCCGCCGAAGGTGCTGAGAAGGCTCAGCAGATCATTGCCGAAGGGCCCGACGGGGAGTGGGTCGGGACGGTGACCGTACTGCTTGAGGAGGCCGGGACGGTCGACTGGGCCGGCTTTGCGGTCGAGCGGAAGCAGGGGCACATCGTCGGGGTGTTCGTGCGGCCGGAGGTGCGGGGCATCGGGCTGACCGAGGTGCTCTTCGATGCCGCCCTGGAGTGGGCCTGGGGGCGTGGGGTCGAGAGGGTGCGGCTCATCGTGCACGAGGACAACGAACGGGCCCGGCGGTTCTACGGCAAGGTCGGCTTCATACCCACGGGCGTCGTCGTGCCGTTGGGCGGGAACTCGGACGAGCGTGAGCTGGAGATGGCGGTCGAGCGGCCGTAGCCGTAGCCGTAGGGGTCGTAAGGCCCGTTGCTAGGCTGGTAGTTCGTGGTGGGGCCAGCGGGCTCTGGCCTGTTCTCTGGAGCGGAGGAGGGCCAGGGTCGGCAGGCCTCGGTCTGCTCCTGTGGCCAGGAGTTCCGGGAGTTGGGGGAGCGGCGCCACGGCCGCGACGTCGTCCAGGACAAGCGTCATTGGTGGGTCGAGGCGACCGGCCGATGACCGTTCGGCCATGTGCCGGCCGCGCTCGACCACGCTTGATGCGAGGGCGGTGAGGAGAGGCATCGCGCCCGGGTTCGTACGGGGGTCCTCGATGGATTCACCGACCAGATAAAGCGTGCCCCCTTCGTTCGCGAAGGAATCCAAGGAGAGGGCGTCAGTTGGGTTGGGTGTGCAGGCTTCGCGGATGTTGACCGTGAAGAGGGAGGAGAGCGCGCGGCTCGTCAACTCCTGGGCGATGTCCCGGCGTTCGGGATGGGACGTGAGTGCGGCCTCCAGTTCGCCTGCCGCGCCGGGGGCTGCCTTGGGGTTGGTGCGGAGGATTCTTACCGCGTCCTGGATCTGGGTGCCCTGGGACCAGCGGTGGACGTGGCGGATGGTGCGGCCGTCGATCGCGGCGGCGTGCAGGTAGCTGCGGAGGAGTGTCTCGGCTGTGTCCGCTACCGCCTGGTCGATCTTCGCGGTGGGCCTTACGGGGGTGAGGAGGGCGGTGGCTCTTTTCACCGCTGTCTGTTTGTCCTCGCAGCCTGTGGTGGGGGACCAGTGGAGGCGGGCCGGGGTGTCGCAGAGGTGGGTGGGGTCGTAGAGGAGGACCGGGCCCAGTTTGGCGCGGGCGTCTTTGGTGTCCTGCCAGACCGTGTTGTTGGATGTGACTACT
>NZ_JBXVPZ010000865.1:0-1725 GCF_057961495.1 Streptomyces sp. P5F9
GTCCTGCGGAGGGGGCCGGGGCGTGACGTACGACGGCTGCATGGCCTACGGCGCCGACGTTCGGCCCGTATGTGGCACCTGCGGCCACGTGGGTGGAAACCGCCGCGGGTTCCGAGGCGTGCCCGTGGGCCGCGGCCCCGCCCTTCTTGCTTCCGCCGCCACGCGAGGGCTGAGGGGCGGCGGGGACCGGCACCGGCGTCGACTGTGCCGGAAGCGTCGGCACCGGAAGAGTCGGCACCGGAAGAGCCGGCTCGGCGGGCAACGAGGGCAGGGTCGGCAGCGACGGAAGCGACGGCACCTGCGCCTTGGCCAACACCTCGGTCACCGTCTTCACGACTTCGGCGACCGGCTGTACGACCTGAGCCGTGGTCTGCGGAACCAGCACCGGAACCGGAACCGACTTCACCACCGAAGTCACCACCGGAATCCCGGGCTTGCCCAGATGCACCGGGTGCGCCGGGGCCGAACCGCCCTCCGCCGCCTGCGCCTGCCCCCCGAAGACGACGCCGAGCACGAACAACCCGCCGACCAGCAGGACGACTTGAAGCACCCGTTGACGCACCCGTTGACGCACACGCCGCCCCACCGCCGTACGCATCACGCGCAGGGCGGCACCGGACAGTGCGGCGGGCCAGTTCATGAGGCGACGATCCTTGCACGGGCCACCCCCGGACACACAACCCCCCTGTCCCCCACGCCAGTTCGTCACATGGCGTCCGGTATCGGCAACGGCCGCTTCTCGATCGCCGCCGCCATCACCTCCGGGAACAGATCGGGCGTACAGGCGAAGGCCGGCGCGCCCAACGCGGCCAGCGCTGAGGCGTGTTCGCGGTCGTAGGCGGGCGTGCCCTCGTCGGAGAGCGCGAGCAGGGTCACGAACTGCACCCCCGACGCCTTCATCGCCGCGACCCGCTTCAGCATCTCGTTCCGGATGCCCCCTTCGTAGAGGTCGCTGATCAGCACGACCACCGTCTCCGCGGGCCGGGTGATCTGCGACTGGCAGTACGCGAGCGCCCTGTTGATGTCCGTACCGCCGCCGAGCTGGGTCCCGAAGAGCACGTCCACCGGGTCGTCGAGCTGGTCGGTGAGGTCGACGACCGCCGTGTCGAAGACGACGAGCCGGGTGTTGATCGACCGCATGGACGCCAGCACCGCCCCGAACACGGAGGCGTAGACGACGGACGCCGCCATCGACCCGGACTGGTCGATGCAGAGGATGACCTCCTTCTTCACGGACTGGGACGCGCGCCCGTATCCGATCAGCCGCTCCGGCACGATCGTCCGGTACTCGGGCAGGTAGTGCTTGAGGTTGGCCGCGATCGTGCGGTTCCAGTCGATGTCGTGGTGGCGCGGCCGGTTGATACGGGCGCTGCGGTCGAGCGCGCCGGTGAGGGTGGCCCGGGTACGGGTGGCGAGCCGCTTCTCCAGGTCCTGCACGACCTTGCGGACGACCGCCCGTGCCGTCTCCTTCGTGGTCTCCGGCATCGCCTTGTTGAGGGAGAGCAGCGTGCCGACGAGATGCACGTCGGCCTCGACCGCCTCCAGCATCTCCGGTTCGAGGAGCAGCGCGGACAGCCCGAGCCGGTCGATGGCGTCGCGCTGCATGACCTGGACGACGGAGGACGGGAAGTACGTCCGGATGTCCCCGAGCCAGCGCGCGACGGACGGCGCCGACGCCCCGAGCCCCGCCGAACGGTCCTTCGCCGCCCGCCCCTTGTCCTCTCT
>NZ_JBXVPZ010000866.1:0-1719 GCF_057961495.1 Streptomyces sp. P5F9
GTACATGAACCTCCGCAGCTCATGGGTGGCCGAGACCGGCCAGACCCGCGAGGACACCCGCCTGACCCAGCTCGGCGCGACCACCCCCGTCAACCCCCTGGAAGTCCGCTCCGGCATCCTGCCCGGTTCGTACGACGGCCTCTACCGCATGTCCGGCTTCTGGATGGAGGGCGCGGCGGGCGCGATGACGGCGACCGTCCACGAGGGCCGCGCCGTCATCGCGGCGGGCGCCACCCGGGGCGCCTACCCGGTCACCCTGCCCGAACCGTCCGCCCTGACCTTCTCCGACGGCGACGCCACCAACCCCCGTATCGACCTGGTCGTCCTCCGGATCTACGACTCGCTCTACGACAACTCCGGCCAGACGAAGGCCGCCCTGGAAATAATCAAGGGCACCCCAGCCGCAACCCCCACCGCCCCCGTGATTCCCGGCATCGGCCTCGCCCTCTACCAGGTCAGGGTCGCGGCGGGCATCAGCGCGGGCAAGGGCGGCATCACCTGGAGCACCGACGCCACCGACCTCCGCACCCCCGTCGTGGCGGTGGGCGGCATCCTCCCCGCGTACGGCGAGACCGGCAACGGCGCCTACCCGGGCCAGTTCCGCGACTCCGGCGGCGCGCTCCAGCGCTGGGACGGCTCGGCCTGGGTGTCGTACCCGAGCGCCCTGGGCGGCATCGCCCCGGCCGGCGCGGTCACCACCGCGAGCTACACCGGCCAGTACCGCGACACCTCCGCCGGGGTACTCCAACGCTGGAACGGCACCGCCTGGGTCAACTACCTGCCCGCGCCGACCTGGACGGACTACACCCCGGTGTGGGGCGCCGAGACCGGCACCGCGCCCGTGATCGGCAACGGCACGCTGGCGGGGTCGTACGCGAAGCTTGGCACAGTCGTCCACGTCCGGATCTACCTGAAGATCGGCTCGACGACCAACCTGGCCGCCCAGGACGCCAACGCGAACTGGACGTTCCGGCTGCCGTTCGCACCGAACGGCACCGCGTGGAAGCTCGACGGCCGGGTGCTGAGCGCGGAAGCCTACGACTCCTCGGCGCTGCTGTTCTACCAGGGCAGCGGCCTGCTCGCGTCGACCAGCGGCGTCGGCTACGTCCGCTCGCTGCGCGACACCTCCGCCACCAGCACCGGCATCTGGGACAAGTCGCTGCCCTACGCCTGGGCGGCCGGTGACCTGCTGTCGATCCACGGCACGTACGAGTCCGCGTCGTGACGGTTCGACACCAGCTACCCGCGCGTAGACCCGCTCGCCTGCCGCACGCCACCCAACTCTCCACCTCCTGAACGGAGTTAGCCATGCCCGTACGCTCCGGCTGGCTGTCCCCCGACAGCCAGTCCCGCGAGGACACCCGGCTCGTCTCGCTCGGTGCCCTCACCCCGACCTCGCCCGTCGCCACCCGCTCCGGCATCCTGCCGGGCTCCCCCGACGGCCAGTTCCGCATCAGCGGCTTCACCCTGACCGGCACCGCGAGCGGCATGAGCGCCTCGGTCAGCCCCGGCCGCGCGGTCGTCCAGTCCACCGACAGCCGCGGCGCCTACCCGGTCGCACTGACCGAGTACCTGAACGTCACCTTCGCCGACGGCGACGCCCAGTACGGCCGGATCGACCTGCTCGTCCTGCGGATCTACGACGACGCCTACGACGGCTCGGGCCGCAGCGAGGCCGTCGTCGAGATCGTCCAGGGCACCCCCGCGGCCACCCCGGCG
>NZ_JBXVPZ010000867.1:0-1715 GCF_057961495.1 Streptomyces sp. P5F9
TCCCCACACCCACCCCTGATCTTGCTCTTTCGGCCAAGGGGTTTCATATCAGCCAGATCAGGGTGATGAGGAATCGAAAGCGGCTTCTTAGCCCATAAGGGCCAAATGGACATATGTCACTGGCCGTTGACACCGACCTCAGTGGTCGTTCTCCAGGTGCAGCTTCAGCAGGTCCACGCCGTAGTCGCCGCCGTTGGGGGTGCGGATGATGGTGTGGATGTGCTGCTGGGTGGGGGTGCCGTTGGGTCCGCCCATTCCGCCCTTGGTTCCGTACGCCAGCGGGGACTGGGCGTCGTACTCGATGAGGACGACCGGGCTGTGCACGCGGTAGTAGAAGGCGGAGGAGTCCTTGGTCTCGCCCATCCAGGAGAAGTAGGTCGAGTCGAGGTGGTCCTCGACCTCCGACATCTTCACCTCGGCATGGCCGTCGTTCATGTTGCCGACGTAGACGCGCACCAGGTCGAGAAGGTGCCGGCGCTGGGCGCTGGTGAAGTCCTTGGCGACCAGGCCCTGGTAGGCGAGCTCGGCGTTGTCCTGCCCGGCCCCGCCTTTCATGTCGTCGCCGGACTTCTTGCCGCTGGAGATCGCCTTGGCGCGCTGGGCGGCGGTGAGCGAACGCAGGAGGGTGAGACCGGCCTTGGTCTCGGTCTTGAAGAGGGTGATCTTCTCGCCCTTGTAGGTGGCGGAGGTCGGCTCGGACCCCATGAAGGTCGGGGTCATGACGACCTGGTCGCCGAGCACGAAGTAGTTGATGGCCACGTGGTGGCCCTCGTACTGGAAGCCCCACGGCTTGGTGGTGGACGGCGTCCCCATGAAGGTGAAGAAGTACGCGCCCTCCGTGAGCGTCTCCCGGTTGCCGCCGCTGTAGTCGCCGAGGAAGGCGTTGAGCTTCATGATGTCGCGGGTCTGGGTGAGCCCGTCGGCGGACAGGGCGGCGCCGAGCAGCGCGTAACCGAGGTCGCGCTTCGCGGCGGTGATGTCGCCCATGCGGACGCCCTTGCGCTGGTACCCGTCAACGTTGCTCCAGGCCAGCCACTCGTCGTTGTCGACGTCGAACGTGCAGGACTTGCGTTCCTTGGAGCCGAGCCCGTCGAGGAAGGCCTGCGCGGCCTTGACGATCCCGTCCGTGGAGACGTCGGTGGAGTGGATCGAGTAGAGCCCGTCGGTGATCTCGCCGTCGGTCGAAACGCCTTTGAAATCGGCGTACTTGACCTCGCTCTGCCCGGGACCCATCCCGCTGCCCCCTCCCCCGGGCCCGCCGGAAGGCATCACGCCGGTGGGCATGCCACCGCCGGGGCCGCCCGAGGGGGCGCCGCTTGGGGCGCCGGAGGACGAGGACGCGGTGGCGGTGTCGGAGGCGTCCGACGAACAGCCGGTCATGGTCGCGACGGCGGCGACTCCGCCGGCGAGCAGCGCCTTGTTCATGAACCAGCGGCGGCTGCGGTCGGCTTCGGGGGTGCGGGGGCGGTGTCCGTGCATACGGGCCAACCTCCCGCACCAACCTGAGCCGAACCTGAAGCTCCGTCCAACCCCCTGTCCAGCCCCCTGACCAGCGCCAACCACCTCGGTTCGTCGATTTCCACCCGTACGGTCCTACTCGGCGGCATCGTCACCCTCTGATCGGGCACGCGGCGTACGGGGGAGAGCTCGCCGCAGCGGGGAAGTTCGTCGGCCTGCTCGCCCAACTCCCGGGAAGCCGGGGGGGGGCGTTGAAG
>NZ_JBXVPZ010000868.1:0-1705 GCF_057961495.1 Streptomyces sp. P5F9
GGCTGAGCGCGGGGAGGAAGAGCAGCCAGGCGATGCGGGGGGCGGTGGAGTGGTCGTGTCCGTGCTCGTGGTCGTGCTCCTCCCCGCTACCGGATCCGCGGTCGAACATCGCGTGCGCCAGGCCCAGGAGCAGCAGGAGGGCGCCGGAGATGATCAGGAGCGGGCGCAGGCCCTCCTTGACGTAGCGCAGGTAGAGGTCGGTGAAGAGGGCGGTGTGCAGGAGGCCCAGGCCGGTCAGGACCAGGAGGAGTACTTGGGCGGTGCGCTTCACAGCAGGGCGCCTCCGATCAGGACGCTGGCGGCCACGGCCACGACGGTGGTAGCGGTCGAGAAACGCACCGCGAACGCCCGGCCGAAGGTGCCCGCCTGAAGGGCGATCAGCTTCAGGTCCACCATGGGGCCGACCACCATGAAAGCCAGCCGGGCTGTGGGCGAGAAGCCTGTGAGTGAAGCCGCCACAAAGGCGTCGGCCTCGGAGCAGACCGCGAGGACGACGGCGAGCCCGGCCAGGAACAGCACGGACAGCCAGGGCGAGCCGGAGAAGGTGTCGAGGACGGAGCGCGGGACGGTCACGTTGAAGGTGGCCGCGGCCATCGCGCCCAGCACGAGGAAGCCGCCGGCGTGCAGGAAGTCGTGCTGGAAGCCGAGCCGGAACTCCGTGAAGCGGCTGTGCCCCGACTGGTGTCCGGTGTGCCGTACGACGGGCCGCAGCCACTCCTCACGCCCCAGCCAGAGCCACAGCCAGCCCATGACGGCGGCGGTGGCGAGCGAGGCGAGCAGCCGGGCCAGCACCATGGCGGGGCTGCCCGGGAAGGCGACGGCGGTGGCGGTCAGCACGATCGGGTTGATCGCGGGCGCCGAGAGCAGGAACGCGAACGCGGCGGCCGGGGTGACGCCCCGGCGGATCAGGCTGTTGGCGACCGGCACGGACGCGCATTCACAGCCCGGCAGGACCGCTCCCGCGATGCCCGCGACGGGGACGGCGAGCGCGGCCCGCTTGGGCAGCACCTTGGTGAACAGGTCAGCCGGGACAAAGGCGTTGATGGCCCCGGACAGGGCGGTGCCCAGGAGGAGGAAGGGCAGCGCCTGCACGGTGATGGCCAGGCAGACGGTCCGCCAGGCCGCCACGGCTGGGTCGTTCAGCCACGGCGTGCCCGACAGCACGAGGACGGCCACCGCGAGTCCGAGCGCGATGACGAGTGCCTTGGCCGGCGGGGGCCTGCGGAGGACGCGGCGCCGTCGCTCGGGTGGGCGGACGGCGGCCGGGAACACCGTCTCCGTCACATCAAGCAGCTCATCCGTTTTTGGCATTTTTGCTCCGAATGTCTGATGTTGTGACCGAACATAGCGAGGAGTACGGCCGCTGCCGCGCCCACACGCCGTCCGGACCGCAGGTCGGGGCTCGGGAGTACGGTTCTCGTGTGATCAGCCGACTGCCCGTCACGATCGTCCGCGCGTGTCTGCGGGAGGGTCAGGGTGGGAGTCCGACGGCGGTGCTGGACGAGGTGCCGTTGAGCGACGAGGAGCGGTGCCGGGTGCCGGTTCTCGCCGGGGCATCGCATGCCGTCTTCGTCGCGGTGCGCGGGTCGGCCGTGTTCCTTCGCTTCTTCACCGCCGAAGGCGAACTGCCCGCGTGCGGCCACGGGACGGTCGCCGCCCTGGCCTTCCTCGCGGAGCGCGCCGGAGGCACCGAGTACCGGGGCAC
>NZ_JBXVPZ010000869.1:0-1700 GCF_057961495.1 Streptomyces sp. P5F9
CCCCCCAGCCCGCCGCCTTCCAAGTGCGGGCCCCGCGAGGCAACTTGGTGCCGACCCGCGGTGACGGCCGATGCATCCTCTACACGTTCATCGGCACCGACCCGGCACGGGTCCGCGACCGGTTGCCCGACCTGCGGACCCGGGCTCCGGAGACCTACGCCTGGCTGGGCGACCCGAATCAAGTCCGTGCCGGGCTGGCCCAGTTCACCCGATGGCGGCCGGGCACCCCGATGCCCCGGGCCGGCCGGCACCTGATGCTCGCGGCCGACCAGCTGCGCATCCTGGCCGAGGACCGACTGCTCACCGCGCGCAGCGACCGCCCGCTGCCGCACGAGGTGGTGGGCCAGGTACGGCAGACGCTCGCGGGATGGTTCGACCGGCGCACGGCGACCATGGACCGGCCCGAACTCCTGGCGACACTCGACGAGTACGGCATCACAGGGGTGACAGAGCCGGACCAGTTGGAGCGGGACGATCTCGACACGCTCTACATCGAGGCGCTCACCGGTGACAACGCGATCGGCCCGGCGGATCCCAGCGTCCGAGACATGTTCGCGTACCTGCGCGACACCGGCCGGCTGCCCACGCTGGACCGCCTCTCCGACGATCAGCTCCGCAGGCTGCTCGGGTACGGATACACCGTCAGCGACGCACAGTTCACCGACGCCGAACTGGCCCACGCGCTCGACGCCGTCCAGAACTGGTCCAAGGCGTACGAGAGCAACCAGGGCGAGTTGTTCCTCCCGCTGCTGGCGGACACCCTGGACGTGGCCGTCGAGGTACTGCGGCCGGACCCGTCGACCGGCCTCGGCACCGTCACCCGCGTCGGCTCACCCACGGCCACCCGGGTCCTGGAGGTCCACTACACGGGCCTGAACCACTACAACGCCACCGACGCCGGACCCCTCACCGTCGACCCGACCACCATCACCCCGGCGCCGGCACCCAGAGGCCCCGGGGACGCCAACAGCGTTCAGCCGAACGGCCGTTACCGTCCCGCGCCGACCCGTGACGCCGACGACGAGCGGACCGCGTCCCGTGTCGCCGACCCGGCTCAGAAGGACACGTGGCACGGCCTGCGTCCGCACGCCCGTCCCGCCGTTCACAGCACGGAGCGGTTCGATCCGCACGCGGACCAGTCCAACTCGCCCCGGCCGGGGGTTCTCAGCGGTGCCACGACGCTCGTCCGGGCCACCATCCGTCGTATCCAGGCGCCCAACGGCCAGTGGATACGGGACTACACCCTCAACCTCCCGGTCACCACGACGAACCCGGCCCTCACCCAGCAGCTCAACGACCGCATCACGCGCCTTCTGGACGCGCATCTCAACTCCGGCCTGGCGCTGCCCAGTTCGGGCGACCAGCTGCACATCAACCTGAACTTGATCGCCGACCCCGATCACCCCGAGACGATCACTCTCACCGACTCCGCGGACCCGGCCCGCGCCGACCAACTCCACCTGGACGCCAACCACTCGGACGAGGACCTGCTCCATGAGGTCCTGCACTATCTGGGCCTCCCGGACGAACAGCGCGACAACGACTTCCTGTTGCGCAACCACCCGAACAGCACGACCGTCCACGCCACCGGCGTCATGGCCACCACCCAGACGCCCGTGCACATCCCCCGCCGCTACCTCCGCACCATCGAGAACGTCACCGCGGCCGGCCCCCAACTCCATGACCACGCAGGCCAGAAC
>NZ_JBXVPZ010000870.1:0-1691 GCF_057961495.1 Streptomyces sp. P5F9
TGTGTTCTCCAGGGGTGCGGGGCGGCCCAGTAGTCCTACGTGTTCGACATCCCGAACGGAGTTCGGTAAGTCGATCAGAAGGTAGAGATGGGGCGCGTGTGCGTCAATCACACGGTCGCGCTTGGCCGATTCCCGTCGTTCACGTAGGAGTCGGCTGAGGCCCGCCTGTGTGGATCAGCACCCCTAAGGCACCTCACACCCCCGCACCGACACCGAGTTCCGCCCGCGCCCGGGCCGCCGCCCCGACCGCCACCGCGTCACCGCCCAGCCGCGCCGGCAGCACCCGCACCGGGTGACCGCTCACCGGCGGCTCCAGCGCCAACGTCTCCCGCACGGCCGACTCGACCAGCGACCAGGACCGGCTGACACCCCCGCCGATCACACACGTCGTGACATCCAGCAGCCCCGCCGTGATCAGCAGCGCACGGGCGACACCGCGCCCCACCGCCGCGTACACGGCCCGCGCGTCCGGATCGCCCGACCGGGCCGCCTCGGCGACCTCACGGGCCGTGAGCGCACGCCCCGTCCGCTCCCCGTACCGCGCCGCGATCGACCGCCCCGACGCCAACGTCTCCAGATGCCCTCTTCCCCCGCACGTGCACGGCAGTTCACCGAACCCGGGCACATGGCCGATCTCACCCGCAGCCCCGCGCGGCCCGTCGTAAAGGGCGCCATTCAGCCAGAGCGCGCCCCCCACCCCGGTGCCGAGCGTCATCCCGAGCACGTTCTGCGCACCGGCGGCCGCGCCCTTCGCGACCTCTCCGCGCAGAAACGCGTTCACGTCGTTGTCGAGGAACGCCGGTACACCCAGGGCCTGTTGGACGGTCGCCGTCACCTCGAACCCGGCCCAGTCGCGGAAGGAGTCGCTCGCCACGAGGATCCGCCCGGCCCGCACGTCCACGAGCCCGGCCGCGCCGACCCCGACCCCGAGCAACCGGGCGGGCGTACGGTCCAGCAGCAGCCGTAGCGCGGAGAGCGCGGCACCGACCATCGCGGCCCCGCCCTCACTCGCGGGTGTCGGTACCTCCGTCCGGTCCAGGACGTCGAGTTCGGGCGTGCACAGCACGACCTGGGTGGTCGTCCCGCCGATGTCGACGCCGACGACCACCTCCGGGGAGTCCGTCACGCGCCGGCCCCCGTCGCCAACGTCAACCGGCGCTCCCTGCGCTCCCGTTGGAGCACCGGATCGGGCACGGGCACGGCGGCGATGAGCCGGCGCGTGTACTCCGTCTCCGGGTGCAGCAACGTGCTCATGGTCGGCCCCTGTTCCTCGACCTGTCCGCCCCGCATCACGACCACGCGCCCGGCGAACTGCTGCACCACGGCAAGGTCGTGCGAGACGAAGAGACAAGCGAATCCAAGTTCTCGCTGCAACTCGGCGATCACGTTCAGCACGGTCTGCTGCACACTCACGTCCAGCGCGCTCGTCGGCTCGTCCGCGACCAGCAACCGCGGTTCGAGGACCAGCGCCCGGGCGAGACTCACCCGCTGCCGCTGCCCACCAGACAGCTCGCGCGGCCCGCGCCGCGCCAACTCCCGTGGCAGCCGCACCAGTTCGAGCACCTCGGCAACCCGCTCACGCCGTTCGGCGGCACCCATTCCACGCCGGTGCACCCGCAACGGCTCGGCCACGCACTCCGCGACACTCATCCGGGCATCCAGCGAGGCCACCGGATCCTGCAACACCACAC
>NZ_JBXVPZ010000871.1:0-1691 GCF_057961495.1 Streptomyces sp. P5F9
GGCGGGGACATCAGGGCGGCCGGGCTCGACGAGATCGCGCGGGGGATCACCCTGGTGCTGGGCGAGTTGAAGGACCTGGGCGTCGACAGCCTGGCCGGGGCGGGCCGCGGGTTCTCGGAACTCGCTCTGTCCGGGCTGGAGTTGGGTAACGAGGAGTTGCTGTCGGGGTTCACGTCGTTCTGCGAACGCTGGGAGTGGGGCGTGCGCGCGCTGGTGGTCGAGGGCAACGACTTCGCGGCGGGCGTGGGTCTTTCGGCGGGCACGCTGTACGAGACGGACCAGTACGTCCAGGGCACGATGAAGATCGTGGTGAACGCGGGGATGGGCAACCCGTATGCGTCGGAGGACGAGGTCACCCAGCAGAGCTGGGGCGGCCTGGTGCGCGACAACGAGTACACGGGCGGTGTGGACTACAGCGCCGCGTCGATGGACAAGGCGCTGGACAACAGCGGGCAGGCCTACAAGGACGCGGCGCGGGACGTGATGACCTCGCACACGCTGAGCCCGTTGGGCCCGGGCCTCAACCCGGCCAGCCTGGCGAGCGCGGCGGGGCTGAGCGGGGACGAGTACAACGACATGCTCGACGGCCCGCTGGGCCCGTCGCCGGAGGAACGGGCGAAAGCGGCGGAGGCCCAGCAGGGCGGGGACGCGGGCTGATGGGGATCGGCGATCTGGTCAACTCCGGCCTGGGCAAGGTCGGCGAGGTGGTCGACGAGGGCAAGAAGCTCACGGGCGAGCTGGTCGACAAGGGCACGGACGTCGCCGGCGACGCGCTGGACAAGGCCGGCGCGCACGGCCTCGCGGACAAGGTCGAGAACGCGGGCGACCGCATCGCGTCGGACCTGGGCGCGACCCCGGGCGAGCGGCAGTTGGGCCAGAGCGACCAGCCGAAGGACTTGGTCCACGGCGACGCGAAGGCGATCAGGGCGACGGCCAAGCACCTGACCGACTTCTCCACGGCCTTCGACAAGGTCGGCGACGGCATGCACAGGCTCAACTCCTCATCCTGGCAGGGCGAAGCGGCCGAGGCGTTCCGCAAGAAATTCGCCATGCACCCCGCCAAATGGCTCCAGGCGGCGGACGCCTGCGACGCGGCGGGCAAGGCGCTGTCGTCGTACGCGGAGACGGTGGAGTGGGCGCAGGGGCAGGCGCGGGACGCGATCGATCTGTACGGCCCGGGCAAGCGGGCTTCGGACGCGTACAAGGCGGACGTGGCGAAGCACAAGGACGACGACAAGCAGCAGCAGCCGACGACGGACCCGGGCGCAGCCGCCGTAGAACGCGCCCACGAGATCCTGAACGAGGCCCGCCGCCAGCGCGACGAGGCCGCCCGCACGGCCGCGAGCGCGGTCCGCAGGGCCCTGGCCCACGCCCCCGCCGAACCGCCCCCGCTCACCCGGCTGAAGGCGGACGCGGTAGACGGCTTCCAGGCCGTCAACACGGAGATCCTGCACTTCGACGCCGGCGTGGTGAAGGGCACGGCGGGCATCCTGAACTTCGCCCGCGGCCTCAACCCCATGGACCCGTACAACATCACGCACCCCGCCGCGTACGTCCAGAACGTCAACATGACCCTGGCGGGCCTGGTTTCGACGGCCGCGCACCCCGAGCGGGCCGCGAAGACGATGCTGGACGACTTCATGAAGGACCCGTCGGAGGGGACGGGGCGGCTGATCCCCAATCTCTTCGGC
>NZ_JBXVPZ010000872.1:0-1689 GCF_057961495.1 Streptomyces sp. P5F9
GCCTAACAATGCAAGCACGCTTGATTGTTTCTGGCGCCCCTGCCATGCTCCCCCCATGTCCGATCCGACGCGCGTGTTCGACGACCTGCGTGAGGAAGGCGAGGAACTCGACCGGCTTGTGGCCGAGTTGGGGCCGGAGGGCTGGGCCATCGAGACGCCCGCTGCCCGCTGGACCGTCGCCCACCAGATCGCCCACCTGGCCTGGACCGACCACTCCGCCCTGCTCGCCGTGACGGACGAGGAAGCGTTCCGGGCGCTGGTCGAGAAGGCGCTCGCCACTCCCGAGACGTTCGTGGACGAGGGGGCGCAGGAAGGGGCCGCGAAGGCGCCTGCCCAGCTTCTCGCCGACTGGCGGGCCGGGCGAACCGCACTCCTGGCGGCCCTGTACGCCGCGCCCACAGGAACCCGTTTCCCCTGGTACGGCCCACCCATGTCGGCTGCCTCCATGGCCACCGGTCGGCTTATGGAGACCTGGGCCCATGGGCAGGATGTCGCCGACGCGGTCGGTGCGGTCCGGCCACCTACAGACCGGCTCCGGCATGTGGTGCGCATCGGTGTGCGCGCACGTGACTTCGCCTTCGGTGTGCATGGGCTCACCCCGCCGAGCGCGGAGTTCCGGGTGGAACTCCGCGCTCCCTCCGGTGAGTTGTGGATCTACGGCCCTGAAGACGCTCCGCAACGTGTCACCGGCCCCGCCCTCGACTTCTGCCTCCTCGTCACCCAGCGCGCCCACCGCTCCGACCTCGCGGTGGAGGCAGTAGGGCCCGATGCCGATCGGTGGCTCGGCATCGCCCAGGCCTTCGCGGGACCCCCCGGTGCCGGACGCCCGCCGAAGACGAAGGGAGCCGCACAGTGACCTCCGCTGTCGCCTCCCTCCGCATAGGCAACGCCTCCGGCTTCTACGGCGACCGGTTCGACGCCCTCCGCGAGATGCTCACCGGCGGTCAACTGGACTTCCTCACCGGTGACTACCTCGCCGAGTTGACCATGCTCATCCTGGGTCGGGACCGGCTGAAGGACCCCGGTGCCGGGTACGCCCGTACCTTCCTCAAACAGTTGGAGGAGAGTCTCGGGCTCGCCCAGGAGCGTGGGGTACGGATCGTCACCAACGCCGGAGGGCTCAATCCCGCCGGACTCGCCGACGCCGTACGGAAGTTGGCCGACCGGCTCGGGATAGCCGTACGGGTCGCGCATGTCGAGGGGGACGATCTCGCCGGGCGGTATCCGGATGCCCTTGCCGCGCACGCCTATCTCGGTGGCTTCGGGATCGCCGCCTGTCTTGATGCGGGGGCCGACGTCGTGGTCACCGGGCGGGTCACCGATGCCGCCCTGGTCACCGGGCCTGCCGTCGCCCACTTCGGGTGGGGGGCCGGCGACCACGACCGGCTCGCGGGGGCTGTCGTCGCCGGGCATGTGCTGGAGTGCGGGACCCAGGCGACCGGCGGCAACTACGCCTTCTTCACCGAGCACGCACCGGAGAAGCTCCGCCGCCCCGGCTTCCCGCTCGCCGAGATCCATGACGACGGTTCCTGCGTCATCACCAAGCACCCCGGCACGGGGGGAGTCGTGGACGTCGGTACCGTCACCGCGCAGCTCCTCTACGAGACACACGGCGCGCGCTATGCCGGTCCCGATGTCACCGCCCGCCTCGACACCGTCCGGCTCAGCGAGAACGGGACCGGGGACGGA
>NZ_JBXVPZ010000873.1:0-1685 GCF_057961495.1 Streptomyces sp. P5F9
GTTCGGCGGGGGTGATGGGGCGGAGACGGAGGTGGGTCATACGCGGGCTCCCTGGCGGATCGAAACCGTGGTCGAACGGCCAGCCTAGGCAGTCACCCGCGCCCGTCCCGGGGGCCGAAGGTCTCCAGCGCCTCCGTGTCCGACGCCCGTGCGTTGAGGAAGTAGTCCGCCCACTCCGCGATCTCCGGGTAGTCGCACTCGCGGATGAGGCGGGTGATCGCCGTGGGGATGTCATACGGCGTTACGCGCAGGTCCGTGCCGGGGCCGAGCAGGCACCAGTGGGCGCCGGCGCGGCCGTACGGCATGCCGACGCTGCCGGGGTTGACGATCAGACGGCCGTGGGCGAGGCGGACGTACGGCATGTGGGTGTGGCCGCAGACGATCGTGCGGATGTCGTCGTCGAGGCCGGTGAGGACCTCCGTCCAGCGGGCGGGGCGGGAGTCGACCAGGACGACTTCCTCGTCGTCCCGGGGAGTCGCGTGGCAGAAGAGGACCCTGCCCAGGCCGCGGATCGGGAGCGTCAGGGTCTTGGGGAGGGTGGCCAGGAAGTCGACCTGGTCGGGGCGGAGGGCGGTCGCCGCGTACGGGGCGATGGGGTCCGGGATGTCGGCGCGTTCGCCTCTGCGGTACTCGACCAGTTCGCGGTCCGCGTTGCCCGAGATCCACAGCACTCGGTCGGCCTCGGCTCTCAACAGGTCTACGACTTCCGCCGGTTGGGGGCCCGCCGTGATGTCGCCGGTGAGGACGATGCGGTCGGCGGCGGCCACCTCCGGTTCGGCGAGGACCGCTTCGAGGGCGGGGAGCACTCCGTGGATGTCGGAGAGGACGGCGACTCGGCCGAGTTCGTCGGTCACTTCCCCTCTCCCTCCAGCGCGTCCGCCAGTACCTCCGCGAGGTGCCGGCCCCGTACCCCCGCCAGCTGCTCCAGCTGTGTGCGGCACGAAAAGCCGTCCGCCAGGACCAGCGCGTCCTCCGGTGCCTGGCGTACCGCCGGGAGCAGTTGTTCCTCCGCGCACGCCGTCGACACCTCGTAGTGGCCCTTCTCGAAGCCGAAGTTGCCTGCCAACCCGCAGCAGCCGCCCGCCAGTTCACCCGTCAGGCCGGCCGCCTCGCGCAGGTGGCGGTCGGGGGCGTCGCCCAGGACCGCGTGCTGGTGGCAGTGGGTCTGGCCGACCGTGGGGCGGTCGATGCGGGGCGGGGTCCAGTCGTGGGCGAGGCGTTCCAGGGCCTCGGCGAAGGTGAGCACCGAGGCGGCCAGGCGGGCCGCTCGGGGGTCGTCGGGGAGGAGTTCGGGGAGGTCCGTGCGGAGGGCCGCCGCGCAGCTCGGTTCCAGGACGACGACGGGCACGTCCCCCATGCCCGGGAGCTCGTCCATCGCGTCCAGCGTGCGGCGCATCACCTCGCGGGCGCGGTCCAGCTGGCCGGTCGAGACGTAGGTCAGGCCGCAGCAGACCGGCTTCCTGATCCTCCTCATCGCCGGCAGGACCGGGAGTACGCCCAGCCCGGCCGCCTCCAACACCCGTACCGCCGCCTGCCCGACCGTCGGCGAGAGGTGTTCCGTGAACGTGTCCGGCCACAGGAGGACATGACCCCGCGCGGGCGTCTCCGAGTACTCCACTCCCGCCCGCATGCTCCGCCGCGTCGCCGCCCTCACCTCCCGGCGCCACCCGCGCGTGAACGTCACC
>NZ_JBXVPZ010000874.1:0-1679 GCF_057961495.1 Streptomyces sp. P5F9
GGGCCGTTGGGGCGGGCGGCAGGAAACCCTCGCGGCGCAGCCACGTCTCGGCCTCGTCGAACAGACCGTCCGTGCCGGTGACGTCGAGCGGGGCCGCGCTCAGCCCGATGCCGTCCAACCGCTCCAGGGAGTCCGGGAGTTCACGTGTCTCGGCGGCGGTCGGCGTGTGCCCGGTGGCGTCCGCCTTGCTCAGGACCCGTAGGTCCATGCCGTGCGTCCGGGTGAGCGCCGGCGCCCGCGTCTCGGTGCCGTCGGGCCGGATCAGGGTGACCTGGTAGGTGACGCCGGACGGGGTGAGGAGGTGGCCGCGGTTCGTGCGGATGGCGTGCATCGTGCCCGCCGAACTGCTCGCGCTGTACGTGTTGGTGACGGTCGCCTGGGTCTGCCCGCGCAGGCCGAGGCTGCCGCCGATGGTGCTGGAGGCGTCCGGATGCCCCTGGCTGTGGTCACCGGTGAGAGCGGCGGCACCACTCCCGCTGACCCCGATCCCGCTGGTGTACTTCGAGGAGAGGTCCACCTTCGCGGTGTTGACCAGGTGGCTCTCAAGGTTGATCTGGCCCGCGGTGCTCTGCCGCAGCGGCGTGCCGACGGCGGGCGTGGTGACCAGGTGCAGCATGCCGACCGCGTTGCCGTCGGCGTCGGTGATCACCGGCGAGTAGATCCCGCCGTCCACCTGCATGGGCAGCGTGCCGCGCAGCACCTGCTCGGAGAGGAAGTCCGAGACCTGCCCGGCAGCAGTGGCGTCCAGATCGGCGTGGAACGTCTGGTGGACGTGCTCGTACAGCGCCCTCGGGTCGATCACCGAGTCGACGCCGTAGAGCGGGAGATCGGCCATCGCGGCGGGCGCGGGCAGCGAACCCGGCGCCGGATCGGCGGTGGTGAGGTGCCGCGGGAACCAGATCGTGGTCGGACCGTGGGACTCCGCCGTGCCCCACCCGTCCGGTGCCGGGGCGGTCGTGGCGGTGGGCGCGGTGACGGACGGCGCGTCGACACGCACGCGCCACCGGGTGCTGAACTCCACAGGATCGGAAGGCTCGTTGGAGCGCTGGGAGGACGTGGTCTGCACGGCCTGGGTGACGGTCGTCGCGTCGCTCGCCTGGTTGTGCGTGATCGCCGCCGTCAGCGATCCGTCCACCGCCCGCACCGCGGTCGGCGCCGTGATCGGCCAGGACCCGGTCCACGGCACCTGGAACGTCCGGTACGTACCCGACGGCTGACTGGAGAAGTTCTCCCGCGTGCCGAACCCGCGCCGCTCGACATGCTTGTCCGGGTCACGCGGGTCGAAGCGCCCCTGCCGCAACGAGGCCCGCGCATCGGAAAGCGTCAGCTGAACGTCGACGGTGCGATCACGGCCGCCGACCCGGACGATGATGCGGAGACCGCCGTTCGAGCGCAGATACGGCAGTTGGAGCGCCAGGTTCTCCCGGCTCAGCTCGCCCCGCACCTGCTCACGCACCGACTCCGGCGGGTTGTCGGCATCCAGCCCGAACGCCTCGTAGACCTGCCCGCGCAGCCCTTCGATCACCTCGTCGGAGAACGGCTCCGCGTACACCAGCCCTACGGTCCCATCGGGCAGCGCACCGTACGAGTTCACGTAACTCGACGGCAGTTGGACCTGTGCGGGTGGTTGTGCCGTCGGGGCGTTCGAGGTGGGCCAGGTGAGGGGGGTGTCCGTGGGG
>NZ_JBXVPZ010000875.1:0-1672 GCF_057961495.1 Streptomyces sp. P5F9
GGAGTCCGGGGCGGGGCGCAGGCCGGGGCCGAGGTCGACGGTGTAGCGGGCGGCGGTGAGCATCTCGGCCGCCCAGGCGGCGTGTTCGTTCTCCCACCGGCGGCCCAGGTCGAACGGCAAGCGGATCCACACGCCGCGCAGCATGGGATAGGTGTCGAATCCGGCACGGGCCAGGACGCTCGCGGCGAAGGCGTCAACCGGACCGTCGACTTCAACCTCGCCGCCCAGGCCGCGGGTGATGCGGATTGCTGCCTCGCTCATCGGCCCCGCCCTCCTCCGGCTGCCCGGGCTCGGCCGCCCCCGGGCACGGCGGCGGTCTGCGGCATGACCTCGGGGAGGGGCGTGGCCGGGGCGGCAGGGTTCAGCGGGGAGCTGGTGGCCGCGGCCTGCGCGATACGGGCGCGGTGCTCCAACAGGCCGTTGTTCACGCCTGGTTGGGGCGGGCCCGGCGTCCGGGCAGGGGTGAGGGCAGCGGCAGTGTGCACCCGGTAGCCGAGGCGGCGCAGATCCTGCGCGGCCTGGCGGGCACGGCGCAGGCCGTCGTGGTGCGGATGGGTGAGCCGGTAGCGGCCCGAGGCACCGGGGATGGGCTCGAACTGCTCGCGGGTGAGGAGCCAGTCGGCCAGGTGGCCGGGGACCTGAGGGTCGGCTTCGGCGACGTAGCCGTGCTCGGGATGGGAAGTGAAGCGGAAGTGTTCGGACAGAGACGAATCCTTATCGGTACGTTCAGCGGTGCGCCGAGGCGGCCGACGGCGTGGGCGGCGGCGCTGGGCGGGCGGCGAGCACATGCGGACTGGCCGCGGACAGGACTGCCGGGCCGCCTGGTACGGCAGCGCGGGCCTGACGCTCGAACGTTCCGCCGTCGGCGAGCCACGTCTCGATCGCGGGCAGGACGGCGAGGCCGAGCCGGCCCCGGACCCGGCTCCATTCGTGGGCCGGCAGCGTCCGGGGGATCGCGTACAGGTCGCGCCGTGTGTCGTTCCACTCGTTCCAGGCGTCCTGGCTGTGGGCGAGTGCTTCGCGCAGGCGGGTCAGCGTGGCGGCGTCCTGGGGCCAGGGGGTGGCCGTGGGACGGCACCGGGCCAGCAGGAGAGGTGCATGGTCGAGAACATCGGTGAAGGAGAGCCAGGCCCAGTCGGCGAAGTCCCGTTCCATTCCGGCGATCAGGCGGGAGTCGCCGAGCGGGACGCCGTCGCTGTACCGGCCCGAGTCCTTGACCGCCTGGAGGGCCTGGTGTTCTTCCCGGATACGTTCCAGCGATCTCAGGACGGTGTTCACATCCCGGTGGTGCAGGGCGCGCTGGTAGGCGGGCAGGAACGTATGGGTGACGGCGTGCGCGGCCAGGTGGGGATCGGCGGGCAGCACGATGCTGGGCGGCGTGGTGGGGTCATCGTGCGGGTCCTCCTTCTCGTGCTCGGTGAGCGCTCCAAGGAGGTAGCCGCTGCGGTGACCGGGGCGCTCGATCAGCAGCAGCTCGGTACCGGTGTCGTTCTTCAGCACGGACGCGAACGGGACGCGGTGCTCCACGAGGGCGCGGTAGAGGTCGCCGGCCTCCCACAGTGCAGGCCAGAGGTCTTCCTGCCACAGCGGGTGGCTGTAGATCTCCAGTCGGGCGCTCCACGCGCCGGGGAGGCAGGCCGCGATCTCGGTGCCGATGTCGCCGAGGTAGGGC
>NZ_JBXVPZ010000876.1:0-1660 GCF_057961495.1 Streptomyces sp. P5F9
GGCCGGGGCCGAGGAGAGGGGGGCGACGGTGTGGTGGACGCCGAGGGCGAAGCCGGGGCCGAGGCCGTAGGACGCGGACCACACCGCCGCGTTCGGGATCAGCGCGACGCAGAGCAGCAGGACGGCGAACCGGCCCGACAACCCCTCCGTCAGCTGGAGGAAGGACGTCCGGGCGGCACCGCCGTGCCAGATCAGGGACGTGCCGAGGAGCAGCGCGCCGCCCCCGACGAGCACCGCCGTGCCGAGACCGGCGGCGCGTGCGGCGGTGCCGATGCGGTCCCGGGACTCGCGGGCCTCCGGGCCGAGGACGAGCCGTCGCAGCCCCGCCGGTAGCAGGATCAGCACGCTCAGCACGGGTTCGCGCGGGCGCCCGTACGCCGTCCACACACCGGAACCGGCCGCGCCCGCGGCGAGCAGCGGCAGGCAGACCGCGGTCCAGCTCCAGGAGGGGGAGAGTTCGCCGCCGGACGCGTAGAGCGCGGCTGCGGTGCCGACGGCGAGGTAGCCGAGGGCGACGCCCGCCCAGGCGGTACGGGCGGCGATGAGGGGCGGCCCCTCGGGGTCGTCTTCACCGTCGCCCCCGCCCAGCACCGCGTGCCGGGCCGCCCGGTGCAGCAGCCACAGTGGCAGGGCGAGGAGGAGCAGCGGGGTGACGCCCACGGGGGCGGGGACTCCGGAGAGCGTGTCGGCGCGGACCAGTTCGACACCGTGCGCGAGGAGCCACAGGGCGGCGGCCATGTGCAGGGCGCCGCCGGGTCCGCTGTCGGGGTACGGCGAGCTGATCCACAGCACCATCACGAGCACCGCGAACGAACCGAGCCCGAGCCCCGCCGCGACCGCGCCGCCCAGCAGGCCGGCGGCCAGTCCGGGGGATCGGTCACGCATCCGGGTGAGCAGGGGCGCCAACGGCGCTCGGCGGTGGGTCATCGGCATCACGCCCGCCATGCTCCCAACGACACGCGCTTTCTCGTCGTAACAGGCGAACCTCGGAAGTGTCGCTCAATATACGTTTATGTACTTTTTCGTGCGAAGGGGCGTCCGGTGACGCAGAGCCCTGCAACCCCGCTCCCTCCGCCCAAGGAACGCCGACGCCTGCGCGAGGCGGGCTCGCTGACGCAGGCTCAGGTCGCCGAGCGGGTGGGCGTCAGCCGCGAGACGGTGCGCTCGTGGGAGACCGGCCGTACGACACCACGTGGCCGGAAACGGGAGGCGTACGCGAAATTGCTCACCAGCCTGGGTGAAGAAGAGACCGTGACGAAGCCTCAGCGGAAGCCTCCGGCGGCCGAGGTGACCGAGGTTGAGGTGACCGAGGTCAAAGCGGCCGAGGTTGAGGTGGTCGAGGTCGAGGTGGTGGACGACACCGCCGTACTCGAACCCGTCCTCGTCCCCGCCCCCGTACCGATCGAGGAACCGTCCCGCGCGCCCCTGACGCCCGCTCAGGCCTTCGACGCGCTCTACGCGTTCTGCGCCCCCGCCCTCGTACGGCAGGCCTATCTGCTGACCGGGCGGCGCGAGTTGGCACGCGAGTCCGTCGAGCGGGCCTTCCAGGTCGCCTGGCAGCGCTGGCCCGAGGTGGCGGTCGACCGCGACCCGGCCGGCTGGGTGCGCTCGGTGGCGTACGAGCACGCCCTCTCCCCGTGGCACCGGTTCCGCCCCAGAT
>NZ_JBXVPZ010000877.1:0-1654 GCF_057961495.1 Streptomyces sp. P5F9
TCCTTCCGGGAGTGGCTTTCGGCGAGAACCCTTCCGGCGGCGCCGAGCTGCCTCGCATCATCCCCGTCACCGGCCCGCCGAGCATCATCCCCGTCCCGCGCAACCGGCCGGCCTGGCGTCACCCTGGTGCCTGGTGCCTTCCGCCGCCAACCCGTCGCGCATCACCCTTCAGGTCCCGCCGTCACCGAAACACACCCCGACACACCCCCCGCTCAACACCGCACGCGTCCTCCGGCTGGCCGGTAGCCGCCTCCCCCTGGACACTGGACCCGTGCGCACAGTCAAAGCGACGGCCGCGGCCGTCTCCGTGGCCCTCGCGGCCGGTGTCGCCGGTGTCGCCGTCGGGCGGTTCGCCAGTGACGCCGCGTTGAAGGCGCCGCCCGGGCGTCCCCTGCCGACCGAACCCCGGCTCACGGTGCACTCCACCGCCGCCGGGCAGATCGCGCTCACCCGGGACCTCGCATCCCTGCGCCCCGGTACCTACGGCCTCGCCGGCGACGGCTCCCACGCGGTCGTCGGGCCCGTCGTGGACGCGGCCTCGCACTCCGCCGACGTCGTCGTACGCCGCCTGGAACGTGTCACCCATGGCACCCTGCGCCCCGGCGACAAGGTGTGGCTCACCCCGAACGTCAATGTCGGCAACCCGAGCGCCGCCCTCGGCCTGAACCACGCCGACATCGACATCCCCGGCGAACTCGGCTCCCTGCCCGCGTGGTTCGTCCCCGGGGCGCGGAGCACCTGGGTGATCGCGGTGCACGGGCTCGCGGCCACTCGCGAACTCTCCCTGAACGTCATGGAGTTCCTGCACCGCAGCAGCTTCCCGGTGCTCGCCCTCGCCTACCGCGGCGACCTGGGCGCACCCCGCAACCCCGACGGCCTGGGACACCTCGGCGAGACCGAGTGGCGCGACCTGGACGCGGCGATCCGCTACGCCGTGCGCTACGGCGCCGAGCACGTCGTCCTGTACGGCTGGTCCACCGGCGCCACCATGGCGCTGCGCGCCGCCGCCCACTCCGCGCTGCGCGACCGCGTCTCCGGCCTCGTGCTGGACTCGCCGGTGCTGGACTGGGAGAGGACGCTGCGCGCCCTCGCCACCGCCCGGCACACCCCGGGCGCGCTGCTGCCGCTGGCGGTCCGCGCCGCCCAGGGCCGCACCGGTCTGCACGGCGACCGCATCGCCGAGGCCGCCGATCCGGCCCGGCTCAGGGTCCCGACCCTGATCTTCCACGGCCCGGACGACACGGTGGCCCCCTGGAGCCTCTCCCGCCGCTTCGCCGCCCGGCGCCCCGACCTGATCACCCTCCAGCCGGTCGCCCACGCCCCGCACGGCGCGATGTGGAACGCCGACCCGGCCGGATACGAGGAGATCCTGCGCCGCTTCCTGACACCGCTGATGTGATCTCCACACCGCTGATGTGATCCGCAGCCCGCAGATGTGATCCACCGGCCCGTACCGGACGCCCCCCTTCACCACCCCGGACTCCATCCTCGCCGCACCCCTCCGACCTTCCGTTTAGCCCTGTACCACTGGCCTGATCCCGGTCCCCAGCTGCCCGCGGGACCCCGTGCCTTGGCCCTCCCTGTCGCCCGCCGTGACATTCCGTTTGGGTTTTCGGACCGTCAACCGGAAGACTGCACCCGTGACGTCCCGTAT
>NZ_JBXVPZ010000878.1:0-1639 GCF_057961495.1 Streptomyces sp. P5F9
CCGCCGAACCCACCCGGAGCGCGAGCACCGCACCCTCCGCCGTCCCGTCCGCCGAGCCCACCCGGGCCCCGAGCCAGGTCGCCGTGGTCCCCAGCGGCGCCCCGGACACCGGTGTCACGACGGGGTCGAAGTCGTCCGACGACCTGACGACCACGCTGGCCGGCGGGGGAGCCGCCGCGCTGGTCGTCGGCGGCGGCGCCTTCGTCGTCGTACGGCGCCGGAGGACGACCGGCGTATGACCTCGCTCTCCAGGCGCGCCTTCGTCACCGCGGCGACGGCAACACTCCTCGCCGGCTGCGGCGGCGGGCACGGGACGACCTCGGCCGCGAACGCCCCTCAGCAGCAAGGGAGTTCGACGCCCTCCGGACCGTCCTCCGCGCCACCGTCCGCCAAGACGGCACACGCCCTCGCGCGTTCCGTCCCGGTCACCCTGCGCGTCCCGGCGATCGGGGTCGACACCCCGGTCATGCGGCTGGGGCTGGCCTCGGACGGCACCGTGCAGGTGCCGCCGATCACCGCGCACGACCGGGCGGGCTGGTACCGGCACTCGCCGACACCCGGCCAGACCGGGCCGTCGGTGATCCTCGGGCATGTGACCGTCGGCGCGTACGGGGACGGCGTCTTCCGCCGTCTCGCGAAGCTGCGCAAGGGCGACCGGATCGAGGCGGGCCTGGAGAACGGCACGACGGCCACGTTCACCGTCACCACCGTACGGACGGTAGCCAAGGCCGAGTTCCCGTCCGACGAGGTGTACGGGAACGTGGCCCGCCCCGAACTGCGTCTCATCACCTGCGGCGGGACCCGCACCGGCACGGGATACCTCGACAACGTGATCGTCTTCGCCACGCTGACCGGCTGAACTCCCGTACCCCGCACGTACTGTGCACGTCACGACCATGGAGAGCGTTGAAACGGTCCCGCGAGAGGGCAGCGTCCGAACTGTTCGCCGCCGTCTACCCGCGCCTCGCCGGCTGGTGCCGCCGTCTCGTCGACGACGACGAGACGGCGCACGAGATCGCCTCCGAGGCGTTCACCCGGCTCTGGGCCCGGTGGACGAAGGTGACGGAGCCCCGCGGCTTCCTCTACGTCACCGCGGCCAACCTCGTCCGGGACCACTGGCGCAAACTGGAGCGCGAACGCCGGGCCGTGCGCCGCGCCACCACGGAGGAGGCGGTCCGCCCACCCACCGAACAGGAAGACCCCTCGGTACGGCTGCTCGTGCAGTCCCTGCCTGAACGACTGCGCGTCCCGATCCTCCTGCACTACTACGCTGACATGCCGATCCGGGAGGTGTCCGTGCTGACCGGACGCAAGGAAGGAACCATCAAGGCCGACCTCCACGCGGCCCGCGAACTGCTCCGCGCCCACCTGAGGAGAAGCCTTGACCACACACTTTGACGGGGGAGACGAGGGCCCGGACATCGACCCCGACGACCCCCTCACGGTCATCCTGCGCCCCTCCTCCGAGTACCTCGGCCCACCCCCCGGCCGCTACGAGTCGATCCGCCGCGGCGCGAACCGCCGCCGCCTGCTCCGCGCGACGGTCGGCGCCGGCGCGACCTGCGCGGTGATCGTCCTCGCGGCCCTCCCGTTCCGCCTGGCCCACCACGACGCTCCTACGACCCCCACGGTCCCGCTC
>NZ_JBXVPZ010000879.1:0-1639 GCF_057961495.1 Streptomyces sp. P5F9
CCGATCGGCAGGATCTGCGCAATCGGCACCGTTTCGCGATCACCGGCCGCCGGGACAGACCCGTGACCCCAATGCCGTTTAGATAGCGGCGAGTTGGTAGTCTCCGTACGTGTCGCAGGGGGCTGAGAGCGGTGGCGCGGAGCGTCTGACGGACTTGGTGTCGCTGGCTGCGCTGGCCTCGTTGGTACCCAGGGACGTGCTGGACGAGGCGATCGAGGCGCACGGATGCCGGGAGGAGCGGGTCCGTAAGCTCCCCTCCCACCTGGTGGTCTACCTGCTGATCGCGTTGTGCCTGTTCCCCGACGACGACTATGAGGAGGTCGCCGAGAAGCTGACCGGGATGCTCGAGGCGGTGCCGGGAGCCCGGTGGCAAGCCCCGTCGCGTGGCGCGATTACGCAGGCAAGGCAGCGGCTCGGACCGGAGGTGATGCGCGAGGTCTTCACCTACCTGGCCCGGCCAACGGCGACGGCTGCGACGCCCGGGGCCTGGCTGGGGCGGTGGCGGCTGATGGCGATCGACGGCTTCGTGCTGGACCTGCCCGACACCGCGGCGAACGTCGCCGAGTTCGGCCGCGACCACGGCGGTGACGCGACCGTCTACCCGTAAGCCCGCATCGTGGCGATCAGTGAGTGCGCCGTTCACGCGCCTGTCGCCGCGGATGTGGCCGGCTGCTGGGCGGGCGAGCAGACTCTGGCCTACTCGCTGTATGAGCACCTCGCCCCGGACATGCTGCTGACCGCCGACCGTGGCTTCTACAGCTTCTACGCCTGGGAACAGTCCCGTCGCTCTGGTGCGCAGTTGCTGTGGCGGGTGCAGGCCAACCTCCGCCTGGACCACGTGCGCGACCTTCCCGACGGGTCGTGGCTGGCCGTGGTCACTCGCCCCGGCCAGCGCACCTCGCACAAGCAGCGGCAGCGCACTGCCGCACGGGCCGGGGTGGATCCCGGCGAGGACGCCGTCGTGGTGCGGGTGGTGCAGTATGCGGTGCCCGACCGGGGCGGCGAGAAGATCCGTCTCATCACCAGCATCCTCAATCCCGCCGATGCCTCTGCGGAGCAGCTGGCCCGCGCGTACCACGAGCGGTGGGAGGCAGAGACCGGGATCGACCAGCTCAAGACCCATTTGCGCGGCCCTGGCCGGGTACTGCGCTCGCGCACTCCGGAGTTGGCCTACCAGGAGATCTGGGCCTACCTGCTGACGCACTGGGCGGTCTCAGCGTTGATCTGCAGCGCCGCCACAGCCGCCGGGATCGACTCGGACCGGATCAAATTCCTTGGCACGCTCCGCATCGTCCGCCGCTCGGTCACCGACCAAGCGGCCTTTCCCCGCTGAGCCCCACGCGACACTCCTGCCAGGGGTGTTGGAGCGGATCTCCCGACCCCGCAACCGCAACCCTCTGCGACGCCACCGCAGTTACCCGCGCACCCTGAAGCGTCGGCGCCACAACAGCTACCCCGAACGCCGAGGGCCGGCCCGAGGTACCCAGTACAGCGGACCGCCGACCGTCGCGCTCCTCCCTGCACCCAAACATCCATGATCGCCTGCTATCTAAACGGCATTGGCTCGCCGAGGGCATCAACATCGCCGCCAGCGTTCGGCGCAACGCTCGTGACACCAGCAGGTCGCTCGCCCTCCTCG
>NZ_JBXVPZ010000880.1:0-1634 GCF_057961495.1 Streptomyces sp. P5F9
CCCCCATACTTCCCGGCGAACGCCCCACCTTCCGCACCGTCGCCCCCGTCCCCCTGTTCACCGCCGTACTGGCCGGGCTCGCGGTCGCCGGCGCGGTCTATGTGACACCCGGCTCGAAGCGCCTCGCGGTCGCCTGCGGTGCCGGGGCCGGCGCGCTGCTGCTGTGCGCGGCCGTCGCGCTCGCCACGCACGCGTACCAGACGGCCCGGATCACCCGCCGCCGCCTTGAGGCCGTCACCCTGGACGCGGGGCGGCTGCTGCAGGAACGAGCCCGGCTGAGCTCGGACTTCGACCGGGAGCGCGTGCAGCTGACCGAGGAGCTGACCCACGAACGGGCCCGGCTGACCGCGGAACTCTCGCAGGAACGCGCCCGGTTGACCTCCGACTTCTCCCAGGAGCGCATGCGCCTCACCACCTCCTTCGCGGAGGAGCGCGGCCGCCTCACGGAGGAGAGCGAGCTGGAGCGGGCCCGCCTCACCGCCGAGAACAAGCAGCTGGCCGAGCGGGCCCGCCGGGACTCCCACGAGCGTGCCGCCGCGCTCTCCGCGACCGCCAACGCGGCGGGCCGGATGCAGGCGTTGGCCACCGGCATGCTCGCCGACCTGCGCGCCATGGAGGATCGGCACTCGGACGAGGACGTCCTCGCCGACCTGCTCCACCTCGACCACCGCACCGCGCAGGCGGGCCGTCTCGCCGACTCCGTCGCCGTCCTCACGGGCGCCCGCTCCGGCCGCCGTTGGGCCCGCCCCATCGCCATGGAGTCGATCCTGCGGGGCGCGATGGGCCGTATCAGCGGCTATCAACGCGTGCGCGTGCACTCCGCCAGCGACACCGCCGTCGCCGGGCACGCGGCCGAGGGCGTGATGCACGCGCTCGCCGAACTCCTCGACAACGCCGCGAACTTCTCGCCGCCGAGCGCCGAAGTGCATGTCTACGTAGAAGAAGTGCCCGCCGGGGTCATCCTCTCGGTGGAGGACAGCGGCCTGGTCATGGGCGACATCCAGCTGCGCCGCGCCGAGCGCGCCGTCTCCGGCGACTCCGCCGAACTGGGCGGCCTCACCGGCACCCGGCTCGGCCTCGCGGTCGTCGGGCGGCTGGCCCGCAAGTACGGCCTGAAGGTGTCGTACCGGCCCTCCGCACGGGGTGGCACCGGCGTCCTGATGCTCGTACCGCAGGACATCCTGGTGCCCCAGGACGCGCCGACACCGCAGGTGTCCCTCGGCCTTCCCGAGCCGTCGCCGTCACCGCCGTCGCCGTCGACACCGGTGGATCCGGAGGCAGTTGCCACGCCCGCGCCCTCCGTCCGGGACCATCCGTGGATGTCCTACGCCGCCGGCCGCACCCTCGCCGATCTGGACCCCGACCCGGTGCCCACGCACGAGTCGCCGGACCGGGGTGCCCCGGCCGATGCCGTGATGGACGCGGCGAACACGTTGCCCGAAGGCCTGCCCAAGCGTCGCCGGGGTCAGGCACTCGCGGAAGCCGAGCGTGCACGCGCGCGTGCGGAGTCCCCCGTGCCCGAGACGACCCCTCCGCCCCCCTCGGCCGACGACACCCTCGCCCGCACCGCCCGCTTCAACAGCTTCCGCCGGGCCGTACGCGAGGCGGCGACCGACCAGGGCACGCGCGCGTGC
>NZ_JBXVPZ010000881.1:0-1621 GCF_057961495.1 Streptomyces sp. P5F9
CCACTGCCCGTACACATGACTCGACCGCCGCTCGATCCCGGCGACGATCCGATCCACAGCCGGCCCGAGCGGATACGTCTTGTTCGACGGCCAGGGCAACCGCTCCCTCAACTCCCGCATGACCGCGTCCTGATCAGCCCCCCGCACCATGTCCGTGTCGGTCCACGACAGATACCCGACCCCGACCCGCACCCCCTTGTAACCGACCTCGGCCCGCAGACTGTGCGCATACGCCTCGACGCCCGACTTGGACGCGCAGTACGCGGTCATCATCGGCGCCGGCGTGATCGCGGCCAGCGAGGCGATCTGCAGCAGATACCCCCGGCTCTCCATCAGCACGGGCAGAAACGCCCGCGCGGTCACGGCGGACCCGATCAGATTCACCTCGATCACCCGCCGCCAGGCGACCGGATCGGAGTCGAGGAAAGGCCCACCGTTCGCGACACCCGCGTTGGCGACGACGATGTCGACCTTCCCGAACCGCTCCTTCACCTCGGCCGCGACCCTGGCCATCGCCTCGTGGTCCGTCACGTCGGCGTACCAGTGGTCGCTGTCGGTGTGCAGCCGTTCGGAGACCTGCTTGAGCGCGTCCGGTTCCAGCCCGACGAGCGCCAACTTGGCCCCGCGCGCGGAGAGTTTGCGGGCGAGCAACTCACCGACACCCCGCGCGGCCCCGGTCACAACCGCGACCTGCCCTTCCAGGCTGACCCTGCTGCTCATGCGCCCTCCTTGACCTGATCGAACTCCATATAGGTGGCGGCCAGTTCACGGATCTTCGCGCTGACCAGCTCCGGCGCCTCGACGGGCGTCATATGACCGAGCCCGCGAAGTTCGGTGATCCCGACGCAGTTGGGCAGCGCGGCGACCAGCGCCCGCGCGTGCACCGGCGGCGTCATCCGGTCCGCCGTACCGACGACGACGGCCGTCGGCACCGCCAACTCCCGTACGCCGTGGTCGAGATCGAGCGAATCAAGCACCCGCGACCACGCGTACCGCACCGCCCTCGGGCACGCGTGCACGATCCGCGCGCACGCCTCGACCATGTGCGGGGCCGAACCGGGGCCCATCGTCCCGTACTTGAGGATCCGCCGCGCGGTCGGCGTGACCGGCCCGAGCGGTGCCCGCGTCCCCAGTATCTTCCGGGTCAGCCGGGTCCGCATCCGCCCGGCCCGCAACGGCACCACGAGCGACTCGTCGACCAGCCGCGAACTCCCCGTGCTGCACAGCAGGACGGCCACCGCGTGCTCCCGGAACCCCGCCCGTCCGGCCGCCGCCAGCACGGCCATCCCGCCCATGGAGTGCCCCGCGATCACCACCTTCTCCCCGGGCGCGAGCGTCTCCTCCAGTACGGCTTCCAGGTCGTCGGCGAGCGCTTCGGTACTGTGCGCGACGGCCACCGGACTGCGCCCGTGGCCCCGCTGGTCGTAGGCGATGACCCGGTGGTCGACCGCCAAGTCCCGTACCTGCGCGGCCCAGAAGGCCGTGGAACAGGTCCAGCCGTGCGCGAGAACGACCGCGGGCGCGTCCTCGGGGCCGTGCACCTCGACGTGCAGCCGGGAGCCGTCGGCCGAGGTGACGGTGAGTTCACGGGCGGGGACGGGCGGGGCGTACGGCCCGGAGG
>NZ_JBXVPZ010000882.1:0-1612 GCF_057961495.1 Streptomyces sp. P5F9
GGGGGGTCATGGGGCGGGGTGGCGCGGTACGGCAGTCGCCGAAGCTCGCCCGCAGCCGGGTCATCAGCTGGATCAGCTGCCCGACCTCCTCGTCGCTCCAGTCGTTCAGCCGGTCGGCGAGCAACTGGGCGGTCCGCCGGGACAGTTCGTCCACCTGGGCCCGGCCGCCGGGGGTGAGGCGCAGGATGCGGGAGCGTTTGTCGGCGGGGTCGGGGGACCGTTCGATCCAGCCCCGGTCGACGACGTGCGCGACGTGGCGGCTGGTCACGGACATGTCGACGGAGAGCAGTTCCGCGAGTTTGCTCATACGCATGTCGCCGTACCGGTCGAGCAGGGTCAGTACGGCCGCGGAGCCGCCGGGACAGTCGGACGGCATGATCCGCCCCAACTCCCTGCGTACGGCGCCGAAGGCACTGAACTGACGCATCAGCTCCTCGTACTGCGTCCGCTCGGCCATCTCACCTCCCATGCTCGTGCCGTGTTCGTTGCTTAGGGCAACCATAAGAGACTAAGAGAGGTTGGTTGCTACAGGCAAATAAAATGGCCGGGCGCGGCATAAAAAGTTGGCAAAGGCAAGTATTGCGGTATGTAAACCCGCAGGTGGGAAAGGATGTCCGAGGCCCCGCACTTGGGTGTCTCCCGGGGATTCGCTAGTGTCTCGGCCCATGGCAAACACCCAGGGCCCCGAGGGCAACTACGACCCCGCCGGCAGCACCCAGATGTTCCGTGCCTTCGTCGACGAGACCCCACAGGGCGGCCGGCCCCAGGCCGCGCCCACCGCTTCGGCCGGACCCCGCGTCGGCCTGATCGTCGGCGTCGTCGCCGCCGTGCTGGTCGTCGCGGCGGTGGCCTACCTGGCCTTCATGTAACACCGACCGCTCTACCTCGACGCGGTGGTCTACCGCTCCACTGGAGGAGCCGGGATCTGCCGTCAATCGTCTGCGGCGCCGTCGTGGCTGGTCGCGCCCACGCGGCGGAGCCGCATATCGACACAGCCCCGCGCCCCTTTCGGGCGCTGCCGCCTAGGGCCTGTCCGGCGGATCAGGTCGCAGGAAATCGGCGGTGCCTGATCAGCGCCGGTGAGCGGGGCGTGGTGCGTGCAGCTGCAAGGCGGAGGAGGGCGGCGACGCGGAGCGTCGGCAACCGACGACAACGCGGCAGATGTGCGTGCCAGGCCCCGCGTCTGTGACATGATCCGCCGGACAGGCCCTAGCGCCACACGACCGACACGTCCCGCGTCTCGATGTGCATCCCCAGTGGCACGCGCCAGGTGTCGACGCAGACGGTCCAGGTGTGGTCCTTGCGTGCGTGGGCCGCGATCGGCGCCGGAAGCTGCTCGGTCGAGGTGATCGTCGCCCAGTCGATCCCGAGGGCTCCGATGATGTGCGTCCCGAACGTCACCGTGCCCGAACGCACCGCCGTACCGCCGGAGTTGCGGAAGCTCAGGGTGACGTCCTCACACCAGCGCTGGTCCGTGGCCTTGCGCACGGGGTCGTCCCAGGTGAGGGCGGCGGGGGTGACGGGAGCCGTCGTAGGGACGGCTGTTGGGGTCGGTGACGGTGAAGGCGTGCTGCTACGGCCGGACTTGGCGCCCGTGGGTGAGGAGGCCGCC
>NZ_JBXVPZ010000883.1:0-1609 GCF_057961495.1 Streptomyces sp. P5F9
TTCGGCGAGGGGCCGGACAGCGTCGTGGATCCGGGCCAACTGGCGTACGTCATCTATACGTCGGGGTCGACGGGGCGTCCGAAGGGTGTGGCGGTGGAGCACGCCTCCGTGGCCAACCTTGCCTCGGCTATGGGTCCCGTTCTCGGTGTGGGGCCGGGGGTTACGGCGTTGCAGTTCGCGTCGTTCAGTTTCGATGCGGCGGTGTTGGACGTGGCGGTCACGCTGGCCGCCGGGGGCACGCTGGCGATCGCCTCGTCCGAGGATCGGCAAGATCCGTCCGCTCTCGCCGCGATGGTCGACGCGACCGGTGTCGACAGCGCGAGTGTGGTGCCGTCGTTGTTGGGGGCTCTGGAGCCGAAGTCGGTTGCGGGGGTGGGGAATTGGGTGCTGGGTGCGGAGCGGTTGGAGGCCGGTCTGGCGGCCAGGTGGCGTGAAGGCGCCCGGGTGTGGAACACGTATGGGCCCACCGAGGCCACCGTCATCACCACCGCTGTCCTGTTGGAGGAGGGCATCAGGGGTGAGGACGCGCCGCCGGCGATTGGACGCCCGCTGCCGAATGTCCGTACCTACGTGCTGGATGCGTTCCTGCGGCCTGTTCCGGTGGGTGTGGCGGGGGAGTTGTATATCGCGGGAGACGGTCTGGCCCGCGGCTATATCGGCCGAGCGGATCTGACGGCGGAGCGGTTTGTCGCGTGCCCGTTCGGTGATGGCGGGCGGACGTACCGCAGCGGGGATCTGGCGCGGTGGACGGCGGACGGGCTGTTGGAGTTCGTGGGGCGTGCGGATGCTCAGGTGAAGATCCGTGGCTTCCGGGTGGAGTTGGGTGAGGTGGAGGCCGTCCTTGCCGCGCACCCGCAGGTCGAGCGGGCCGTGGTGGTGGTCCGGGACGGTCGGCTGGTCGGATACGTCGTCGGGGACCCGGACGCGGAGGACGTACGGGAGTTCGCGGCCACCCGGCTGCCGGAGTACATGGTTCCGTCGGCGGTCGTCGTCCTCGACGTGTTCCCGCTGACCGTCAACGGGAAGATCGACCGTTCGGCGCTGCCGGTGCCGGAGGCTGCGCTGAGCGCCGGTCGGGTTGCGGCGACGCCCGCCGAGGAGGCGTTCTGCGCGCTGTTCGCCGAGGTGTTGGGGCTGGAGGAGGTCGGGGTCGGGGACAGCTTCTTCGCGCTGGGCGGCGACTCGATCACTGCGATGCTGCTGGTGTCGCGGTCCCGCCGCGAGGGTCTGGTCGTCGGCGCTCGACAGGTACACGAGCTGCGGACACCGGCGCAGTTGGCCGCGGTGGCGACGCCGGTCGACGGCGCGGCGGACGGCGCGCGCCCGGCGGACTCCGCCGTCGGTGAGGTACCGCTGACGCCGGTGATGCACGAGGTGCTGGACCGGGCCGGTGCCGACGGCGTTCGCGCGGTCGTGCAGTCGATGGTGGTCGAGGCGCCGGCGGGACTGGACGAGGCGGCGCTGCGGGACGCGATGGCAGCCCTGATGGACCGTCATGAGGTGTTGCGAGCGCGGTTGGTGGTGGAGCCCGGGGTGTTGGTGGTGCCCGGGGAGGATGCGGTGGATGTGTCCGGGCTGGTGGCTCGGGTGGATGTGGTCGGGGTTGATC
>NZ_JBXVPZ010000884.1:0-1580 GCF_057961495.1 Streptomyces sp. P5F9
GGCCGGTCGTCATGAGGTCGACACTAGGGTTCTGGCGGGGTGGCGGTCAGCTCCAATTCCGGGCCACTGGACCGGTCGCTCCGTCGAACAGCCTCCAGTGCCCCTCGGACACGACCTCGACACCGCCACCATCGGTCACCTTGATCGCGGTCTGGGCGTCGATGGCGTACGCCGGACCCGTTGTCGCGGCGGCCCATCGTTCCGCGTCGGCCATGGTGTTCTCCGGACAGTCCGGGCTGTCGAGGTGAGGGAAGAGGCCTGCCAGGCCGGACTCGCGCATCCAGTGGCACAGGTACAGCGCGTCGCCGCCGTTCACCAGGAGGGCGTCCGCCTCCCGGACCCAGGAGACCCAGCGTTCCTTGTCGATGCCGGGCAGCGCGGTGAGTTCCAGTACGCCCACCGACCTCCAGCCCAACTCGGTCATGGGGCTGGGGGATTGACCGCTGATGAAACGCCATGGCCCGCCCGGGTCACCGTACGGGCCCCCGTACCCCGCGGTGGGGATGCAGAGCGCGTCGGCCTCGGCGATCGGTTTGCCGAGGAGGTCGACCAGCGCCGCAAGGATGCTCGCGTTCCTGACACCGGAGTCGGTGAGGAGAAGTTTCATCACGGCCCCACTCCGATCGCACGAGGGAATCAGTCGGGCGACGTTAGCATCGCCGCGTCCAACTGCCGCTGCTCAGCGGGCTGTTCCCGGGGCACCGACGACGTGATGGATCGCGGACGCGGCGTCGACGGCGATGTGCGTGGGGCGGAACGCCGGCTCGGTCCATGGGCGGCCGTTCGACACCCACACACTGTGCGCGTCGATGCCCGTCGCGCCCCGGATGTCGGCGTGTGCCGAGTCGCCGATGACCCAGGACGAGCGGAGGGAGGCCCCGACCTCGGCCGCCGCCACGTGGAAGATCTCCGGTGCGGGCTTCTTGTGGCCGGCCGCCTCGGAGATCACCCAGCCGTGGACGATCGCGTCGAGCCCGGTGTGCCGGATCTTCAACTCCTGTTGTACGACACGGCCGTTGGTGACGATCACGCACGTCCAGCCCGCGGCGACGGCCTCCGCGAGGGCGGCGCGCGTGGGCTCGGGCAGGGTGACGCGGTCGGCGGCGCCCCGGTCGAGAAGGGTCCGGACCGCGTCGCCGGTGACGTTCCCGCCGTAGCGCTCGGTCATGGCCTCGGCGATGGTCCGCCTCGGCGTGTAGCCACTGGCGTCGATCGACATCAGCCAGGCGAGGTCGCCCTCCGGCAGACCGTGCGCGGCCAGGAAGTCGGTGACCGCGTCCCGGAACGCGGTGTCACGGTCGACCAGGGTGTTGTCCAGATCGAGCATCAGCAGGGGCATGCCGAGCAGTAGATCACCGGCTGATGAGCTCTACAGCCGCGCGCTCTTCAACGCCATGTGCAGCAGCAGCCGGTCCTCCCCGTCGTCCAGGTCCAGCCCCGTCAACTGCTCCACCCGCGACAGCCGGTAGTACAGCGTCTGCCGGTGGATCCCCAACTCGGCCGCCGCGCGCCCCGCTTGGCCCGCGCAGTCGAGGTACACCTCGGCCGTGCGGGCGAGTTCGTGGTGGGCGGGGGAGAGG
>NZ_JBXVPZ010000885.1:0-1564 GCF_057961495.1 Streptomyces sp. P5F9
TAGTCGAGGTACTCGGCGAAGTAGTCGTCGTCAGCGGGAGGTTGGCCGTTCGCCGCCGCTTTCACCAGGCGGTCGAGTACGGGCGCGATCGTGGTCGCGTAACTACCGGCCGACCGGTAGCCGAGTGCCGTGGCGGCGGAGATGTCGAGGACGATCGGATGCGCGGAGTCCCAGGGGGTGCGGCCCAAGCCGGCCGGCGCCGCCGTGTCGTCCAGCAGCACCTCCTCCCACTCATGGCCCAGGTGCCCCGCGATCGTCCGGCAGATCTCCAGCACGCTGGGCGCGTCCGGGTCGGCGCAGTTGAGGACGCGGTTGCCCGGCCGCTCGGCGACCGTCTCGATGAGCGCGGCGAGATTCGCGGCGGCGGTGGTGTGGGCGACCCCGGCACCTCGCCGGGCCAGCAGCAAGGCCCTACGGCCGTCCAACACCCGCTTGACGACGGCCCATTCACGCGCCGGTGACGCCCCGACCCCATGGATCTGCGAGGGACGCAGCACGCTGATGGGCAACCCGCTCTCCAGGGCGACGAGTTCGGCGGCGACCTTGTTCGCGCCGTAGCCCTCGCGCGAGCGGTGGTCGATGTCGTCGCGCGGGGTCATGGTCGGGTGGGTCTCGGAGATCGGGCCGGAGAAGCGGGGCGGGGTCGATGAGTTGATGTGGTTGCCCGCCGCGTCGATGTAGACGGCCCGGCCGGATATCAGCGCGGTGGAGGTCGCGTGCGCGGCCAACGGCAGCAGCGAACGGGCGTCGGCGGCGGTGAAGCAGAGGCAGTCGACGAGAAGGTCGGTTCCCTCGCCGACGACGGCCCGCAGGGCGGTGGAGTCCGCACGGTCCACTGCCCTGAACTCACCCCCGAGCGCGCTCAGTTCGGGCGGCATGCGAGCGGCGTCCCGGCCGGTCACGTCCACCTTCCATCCGGCGACCAGCAGACGATGCGCGGCGGCACGCCCGACCGGACCGGTTCCGCCGAGGATGAGGGCACGGGGCATGAAGGGATCGTAGGCCAGTACCGGGGACGGGAGTCGGCGCTTTGCGGAGCCCTGCGGCTGGGGGCGCTCAATGCGCTCAAAGGCCCTTACCGTGCACGGGAGTTGTCGTTTCCCGGATCTCTGCGGTTGTGGGAGTGGCGGCTGGGTCGGCGTGACGCCGTAGCGCCGGGCCGGTCGTACCCGTAGCGCACCGGTGGTGATGACGGCCACGGACTCCGGACGGTGCGCGGGAGCCGGTGCGTCCCGAGGTCCTACGGTCCCGAGGCCCCTGTCCGCGCCGCCGTGGCGTCGTACTGCCAGAGCGGTCGGACCAGCAGTGCCCCCGCGATGACGACGATCACGCACAGCAGCGAGCTGCCGTCCACGCGAGGCCGAGGCCGAGGCCGAGGCCTGTCGTGGAGGCCATCGCGCCGGCGCGCAGGTCGCCGAGGCGGGGGCCGCCCGCGACGACGGTGAAGACGCCATCGGACCCGGGGGACAGGCCTGCGTCCTGCCGAACCCCGCTCCGGTACATCTACTTCCGCGGTACCCCAGAAGACCCCCGCACCATCAACTCCCCCCGAACCGTGGCGATC
>NZ_JBXVPZ010000886.1:0-1562 GCF_057961495.1 Streptomyces sp. P5F9
CCCCGGGCCCCAACTCCCCACCTTCTGCGGCTAGTTAAGGAGCCCTCATCACCATGACCCGTTTCGACGTCAACGCGGCCCGCGCCCAGCGGCTCGAAGCCCTCGGCCGTACCTGGTCGTTCGAACTCGACACCGAGAGCTACACCCTCCCCACCGAGCTGACCCGCGCCACCGCCAAGGCGCTGCGCAAGCTCGACGACAACGACGTGGACGGACTGCTCCAACTCCTCCTGGGCGAGAAGCAGTTCACCCGCTTCGAGCAGCACGAGGTCACGATGCAGGACATCGCCGCCATCCTGGAGGCCTACGGCAAGGAGACCGGGCTCGGCCTGGGGGAAGGCTGAGCCTCGTCGGGTTCGTCGACGAACACGCCGAGGCCCTCGAAGCGGACCTGCTCCGCTATTACGGCATCGATCTGCTCGACTGGCACCGCGACCGGCTCTCCGCACGCCGACTCACCGTGCTCATACGGCAGTTGCCGCACGACAGCGCCCTCAACCGGGAGCTGCACGGCGAGGCCGCCGACTGGTCGGTGACCGACCATCTGCTGGCCGCCGCCGTCGACCATCTCGCCGCCGCGAACTGGATGTTCGCCTCCGTCAACTCGGAGGAGGCCGACCAGCCGGACCCCCCGGCACCGGTACCGCGTCCGTCGTACGGCGAGGAGGCAGACAAGGAGACACCAGCACAGGGGAACGGGCCCGAGGCTGAGGAGCCGACTCCGTCAACGGTCCAACTGGCCCGGTTCTTCGGCTGATTGTCAGTCCGCCGGGCCGTCCTGCGCGTCCCGGCGCCCGCCGGAGGCCCGGCCCTCCAACTCGTCCGCGAGGGCACGGACCTTGGCGGAGAGCCGGGGGCGTTCCTCGCTCCGGATGCCGTGCTGGGCCGGCGAGGGTTCGGACGACTCCGTCCTACGTCCGTTGTCGCGCCCGGTTCCGGCGGTCAGCGGAGGCACGCTGGCCCGCCCGTTGCGCCGTACGACCGAGCGCCGTTCGGCGGGCGCGGCTCGCTTCTCCCGCACCTCGCGGGCGGTGACCAGGATGTCGGGGTCGGTATCGAGGTCGGGGTCCACCTGGTCCTGGGGGCCGTCCGCCACGACCCGCTCCTGTTCCCCGCGCTCTTCTACTCGCGTCAACTCAGGCGGAGCGCTCAGCAGTTGGACATACGGAAGCGGGATGACGTCACCACCGACATGATCGCGATCCCGCACCCGGCGCGGCCGACGCCCGGTGCGGGCGTCCTCCTGCCCCTGGAGGTAGGCGGCGGTGATCCGCTGCTCGTACGCCCGCCGCACGGCCGGGAGTTGCTCGTCGACGACGTCGGCCCAACCGGCGCTGTAGGCGGCCAGTTCACGCCGGTCGAGTTCGGCGCGGGGCAGGATGACGAGGTCGTCGGGGGCGTGGCCGAGCCGTAGGACGAGTTCGGACAGCCGGGCGATGAGATGCGGTAGGTCGGGGGCCTGTTCGAGCCAGTCGATCACATGCGTCTGCTGCGCGTCGCTCGCGTTCCCATCCACCCCGTAGGCCTTGCTCTCGTCCCTGCCCCACCACGCCCCCCAGCGC
>NZ_JBXVPZ010000887.1:0-1534 GCF_057961495.1 Streptomyces sp. P5F9
GGCACCGGCTGGTCCAGGTGCCACACCGGGGGCCGTTGGAGCTCCTGGTCCTCCAGGCGTACGACGGCGGCGGCGACGATGGGAACGGTGCCTGGCAGCCGCAGTACGCCTTCACCCTGGAGCCCTTCGAGCACGTCGACTTCGACGTCATCAACTGGCACATCGCGACGAACCCGCGCTCCCCCTTCACCCAGCGGCTCTTCGTCCAGCGCGTCACCCCTGACCGTCATCTCCTGCTCCATGGACGCGTGTTGACCGAGACAAGGGCCGACGGTGCGGTGAGCGAGCGGGAGTTGACGGACGAGGGGGAGGCGCGGCGGGTGCTGGACGAGGAGTTCGGGATCGAGGCGCCGGACGGGATGAAGCTGCTCAGCTGATCCGGGGTGGGTGTGCCGGGCCGGTCAGTCCCACCAGAAGGACCACACCTGCTGGTTGAGCACCTCGTGCTGGGCGTACGCGCGCAGGGTTTCGTGATGGCCCTGGGTGATGTTGTCGGGGCAGAAGGCGAAGTGCTCGGCGGCGATCGCCTCGGCCTCCTCTTGGGTGGCCGGCGGCGCCGCGACCGACAGCACCAACTGGTCGGCGGTGAGGGCGACGACCCGTATCCCGAAGCGGTCCTCCCAGGAGCGCAGCACGGCACAGAGCCGGGCCACGTCCCCCTCGTAGTTGATCTGCCCGGTCCAGCCGATAGCCGCCGGGATGTCGGCGCTGCGGCGGGCCGGTACGAGGGCGAGGCGCGGTTCCTTGAGCCAACTGCCGCTGTCCGCAAGGGAGTCGGCGACCTCGGCGGCCCGCGCGTCCGGATCGTCGACCAGGGTGAGCGGTTCGGCGAGGCCGGGCCACTCGGGGCCGTACGGGGCGATCGTCTCGTCGAACGTGGCCTGCTCCCCGAAGTTCTCGACGACGGCCTCGGCGAGGGAGTCCGCGCCGGGATGGTCGGCGTCCGGGGCGAGTTCGTCCGCCGCGTACTCCTCCCAGAACTCCTCCAGGACCTCTTCGGCGTCGTGGTCCCCGGGGTACGACGCCTCGTCGGGCAGCAAGTGCCATTCGTCCAGGGCGCCTTGGCCGCCGCCCAGGTCCAACAGCACGGGGAGCAGCCCGGCGGCCCTGCGCGCGGGCTGGAGCGCGTCGTAGTCCCCGGGCCTCGCCGGCTCGTCCGCACACCACAACAACGGTTCGTCCGCCGGGCCTTCGGCGGTCACGTCGATCAGACTCCCGGCGGGGAGTTCAAGCCCGAGCGAGCTGCCGCTCGGGTCTGCCGCCAGCGTCGGCAGCGGGTTGGGAAGGGTCGCCATGCCGAAACTGTAGAGGCGGGCACTGACAACGGGTCCGGGCACCTGCACCTCCCCGACGTGCCTCGCCGGTGGCCTACGTCTCCCGCAGTGCGCCTGCGACGACTGCTGTCATCGTCCGGTGGACTGTCTCGTGTTGCGGGGTCCGGCCTTCCGGTCGGCGAACCGCAGGTGTCCGGCGTTGAGGAGGACGGCGACGACAACGGGGTCCCGGCCCCTGACCGCTTCCCCCGCTCCTAGCC
>NZ_JBXVPZ010000888.1:0-1531 GCF_057961495.1 Streptomyces sp. P5F9
CCACTCCCCCTCCCCCGACGACGCCTCCCTCGCGGAGTTCGGCTACCGCCAGGAACTGCACCGCAGCCTCGGCCGGTACGCGTCGTTCGCGGCCGGCTTCTCCTTCATCTCCGTACTGACGACCGTCTTCCAGTTCTTCGCCTTCGGGTACGCGTTCGGCGGCCCGGTCTTCTTCTGGGCCTGGCCGGTGGTCCTGGCGGGCCAGCTGCTGGTGGCGGCCTGCTTCGCGGAACTGGCCGCGCGCTACCCGATCTCGGGCGCGATCTACCAGTGGTCGTCACGCCTTTCCAACGCGGCCTTCGGCTGGTTCGCGGGCTGGATCATGGTGATCGGCCAGATCGTGGTGGTGGCGGCAGCCGCCCTGGCCCTCCAGATGGTGCTGCCGGCGATCTGGTCGGGCTTCCAGCTGGTGGGCGGCGACCCGGCCCCCACCTCCCCGGACGGCGCGGCCAACGCGGCGGTCCTGGGCGTGATCCTGCTGGTCCTGACGACGCTGGTGAACATCCTCGACAACCGCGTGATGTCGGTCATCAACCGGGTCGGCGTGACGGCGGAGATCATCGGCGCGATCCTGATCGTGGTCCTCCTCCTGACCCACTCGAAGCGCACCCCGAGCATCACCTTCCACACGACCGGCAGCCTGGAGGGCGGACTCCTCGGCGCCCTGCTGGTCGGCTCGTTCACGGCGGCGTACGTGATGATCGGCTTCGACAGCGCGGGCGAGATGAGCGAGGAGACCCACAACCCGCGCCGCACCGCGCCCCGCACGATCCTCACCGCGCTCAGCGCCGCCGGCCTACTCGGCGGCCTGATCATCCTCGGCGGCCTGCTCGCGGCCCCCAGCCTGACCGACGGCCACCTGGGCGTCGACGGCCTCAGCTACGTCCTCACGAGCAGCCTCGGCGACGGCGTCGGCAAGGCGTTGCTGGCGGACGTGGTGGTGGCGATCGCGGTAGCGACCCTGGCCATCCAGACGGCGGCCTGCCGCATGCTCTTCTCCATGGCCCGGGACGGCCAACTCCCGTTCTCCGCCCGCCTGTCCAAGGTCAACCCCCGCACCGGCATGCCCAGCGCCCCGGCCATCGTCGTAGGCATCCTCTCGGCCGCCCTGCTCCTCCTCAACTTCGCCTCCCCGGACGCGTTCCTCGCCATCGGCACCACCTGCATCGTGATGCTGTACCTCGCGTACGCGATGGTGACGGGCCCGCTGCTGTTCCGCCGCGTGCGGGGCGAGTTCGAGGTGGACGGCACGGACGAGACGGGCGCGCGCCTCTTCTCCCTGGGGCGGTGGGGGGTGCCGGTCAACGCCTTGGCGCTTGTCTACGGCCTTGTCATGACGGTCAACCTGGCGTGGCCGCGGGCCGCTGTGTACGACCCGGCGGGTGGGCACTGGTACTTCCAGTGGTTCACCGTGTTGTTCCTGGTCGTCACGGTGGGAGCGGGGTTCGGGTACCGGGCGTACCGCGCCCGTACGGTCGTGGAGGAGGCTCCCGAAGCGGTCCCCGCCTGACCCCACCGCCTACCCTTGACC
>NZ_JBXVPZ010000889.1:0-1530 GCF_057961495.1 Streptomyces sp. P5F9
GCCGATGCCTTCGGGGGAGGGGTAGAGGACGACGCCGAAGCCGTGTTCGGCGGCGACGCGGGCGGCGCCCGTGTAGACGCCGGCGAAGAACTCCGTCGTCAGCACCGGGACCACGAGGAGGACCGTGCGGGTGCGGCCGAGGCGGAGGTTGCGGGCGGCGAGGTTGGGGCGGTAGCCCAGGTCGCGGGCGGCCTCGCGGACGCGTTCGGCGGTCGTGGCCGAGACCCGGCCCCGCCACTTGTCGCCGAGCACCAGGGAGACCGCGGCCTGGGAGACGCCGGCGGCCTGCGCGACGTCGCGGCTCGTGGGGCGGGTGCTGGCTGGTGCCACGGTCGGCCTGCTCCTTGGTGAGGACTCCGTAGGGACTCCGTATGGACGTGTGAACAGCGCACATGGTACGTATGACAGGAGACGTTATACGTAAAACCTCATGCGCGACGGTGAGGGGGAGGGCGGTTCGAGGCCGTGGGATATCTGGAGATCCTCAGGGCGAGGCACGCCACCCGCCTGCTGGTGGGCACGCTGGTGGGCCGGTTGCCGAACGCCACCGCCGCGATCGCGATCGTGCTGTTCATCCGCGCCGAGGGCGGCACCTACAGCCTCGCGGGGGCGCTGGCGGCCGTGTACGGCATCGCCAACGCGGTCGGACAGCCCCTCCTGGGGCGCCTGGTGGACGTCCACGGGCAGCCGCGCGTGCAGCTGCCCGCCGCGGTCCTGTCGGCGCTCTCGATGGCCGTCTTCGCCTTCTGGGGCACCGATCCGCTGCCCCTCGCCTACATGGCCGTCGCGGCCGCCGGTCTCTTCGCACCGCCCCTGGAGGGCGGTCTGCGGGCGCTGTGGCCGGCCGTGCTGCGCCGGGAGGAGCAGGTGCACACGGCGTACGCCATGGACGCGGTCGCCCAGGAAGTCATGTTCACCGTGGGGCCGTTGCTCGTGACGGTGTTCGTGTCCCTGTGGTCCGCCCCCGTGGCGCTGCTCGTGCTGAACGTCATAGGCGTGCTGGGCGCCCTCTCCGTAGTCGTGTCGCCGCCCTCGCGCGCGTGGCGTTCGGCTCCGCGTGAGGCGCACTGGCTGGGCGCCCTGCGCTCGCCGGGACTCCTGGCGCTGCTCGGCGCGTTCCTGTTCGTCGGGATGGCGCTCGGCTCGATCACGGTCGCGTCCGTGCCGTACGCGGACGGGCACGGCGGTGACGTGGTCTACGGCTGGCTGATGGCGGCGATCGGCTTGGGGGCGCTCCTCGGGGGCACCGTCTACGGGGCGCGGCAGTGGAGCGGGGTGCCGGAGCGGCGACTGCGGGTCCTGGTGGGGCTGCTGGCGGTGTGTTACCTGCCGCTGACGCTCATGCCGGGCGCGGTCGCCATGGTGCTGCTGACCGTGCTCGCCGGGGTCTTCCTCGCGCCCGCCCTCGCCTGCGCCTTCATCATCGTCGACCGGCACGCTCCGAAGGGGACGGTCACCGAGGCTTTCTCGTGGCTTGTGACGACGTTCACCGTGGGGGCGTCGGTCGGAACGGGCGTCGCGGGGCCGGTC
>NZ_JBXVPZ010000890.1:0-1524 GCF_057961495.1 Streptomyces sp. P5F9
GGTGAGGGTGACGGGGAGGGCGCTGTCGGCGGCGAGGGTGGTGAGGGCGGCGTGCAGACCCTCGTCGAGTACGGGCGGATGGATGCCCTTGACCAGGTGGCGCAGGTCGGAGATGGCCTGGGTCGCGTTGCCCTGGGCGGTGTCTACGACGGTGAGGACGCGGTCGGGTTCGGCGCCGGCGGTGACCAGTTCGCGGATCAGGGTGAGGTGCATGGCGAGGGCGACGAGGCGGGCCTGGGTTCCGTCGTGCAGGTCTCGTTCGATACGGCGGAGGGTGGCGGCGGCGTCGTCGACGGCTCGGGCGCGGGTCTCCTCCAGGGTCCGGATACGGCGGGTCGCGGCGTCGGGGCCGAGCAGCACCGTCAACAGGGCGCGGTGCGGGCCGAGGGCATAACGGAGGAGAAGGGGTGCGACGGCCAGCAACAGCAAACCGGCTGTGAACGGAATCAACCAGCGTGGCCAGGAGTCGAGCTGGTAACCGAAGAACTCCAGTGACACGTGGTGCGCTGAGCCGTCGGCGCTGTGAACCGTGTTGTAGTTCCAGCGCTTGAGCAGCGGGTGCAGCGTGAACAGGACGCCGTAGACGTATCCGATGACGACGGCTGCGTACGCGAAAACGGCTGTGAACGGTGTCAACAGGGCGCAGCCGACCGCCCGCCAGCCAGCTCGGTCGAGCAGGATGCCGCGACGCCAGCTGAGGATCGCGGCGGGGCTGGTACCGGTAGCGCCGCTGCCGCTCCCGTTGACGCCGCCGGCTTCCGCCCCCGGTGCACCCGGCTGCTCTATCTCCAGGCCGAGGAGTCGTCGGGCGAGGCCCCGTTGCAGCGCGGCCAGCGCCAGCGCGCCGCGCACGGTCGCCGCCAGCAGCCACAGGCCGAGCGTGGTCACCGACAGCGCCCCGCCGAACGCCAGCCCGACGAGCGTGAGGAAGAAGCCGACGAGGGCGAGCGGGAGGGCGATCAGGCCGTAGAGGACGGCCTTCAGCGCGCGGCGGCCGAAGGTGGCGAAGGCGAGCGTGCGGAGGCGGGAGCGGAAGCTCGGCATGGGATCAACCTAGGAGAGAAGTGACCTGGCCACGCGGAGCTGTACGGCGGTCAGGCCGCGCACCACCCACGGCATCAGCAGCAGGAAGCCGATGCCGCCGAGCACCGCGTGGAAGGCCCAGGCTCCGGCGAAGGTCGGCCCGCCCCACGCGCCGGAGTAGTCGTCGCCGGCGCGGAGCGGCCAGCCGAGGTTCAGGGGGACGATCGCCCAGCCGTAGAGCGTGATGAACGCGGTGATCAGGTTGAGGGGCGTGGCGAGGAGGGCGTGAGGGAGGCCGCCGGCGCGGGGCCTGCCGGACGGGTCGACGCTGTCGGCGCCCAGGAAGCGGCGGACCAGCCCTCGCTGCCAGCGGGCCGTGGGGGCGCCGAGGAGGGTGAGCGGGATGCAGGCGAGGCCGAGCGGGAGGGCGAGGAGTGCGTAGGCGGTGCGGCGCCAGGTGGTGGCGGTGAACGGGGCGCGGACGAGGTGCCAGGCGTGGAC
>NZ_JBXVPZ010000891.1:0-1523 GCF_057961495.1 Streptomyces sp. P5F9
GTACCTCGGGGAGGACGGCGGGACGGGGAGAAGTCGGGGTCTCACTTGCCGTACGCGAGCATCAACTTCTCCTTCGTGTCGTCATTGCCGTTCAGCCGGGTCGACGAGATGTAGAAGCGCCCGTCTACGTAGTCGATGTCCCGGGAGAAGAAGCTCGACTCGATCTGCGCGGTGCCGGCCGGCATCTGCAGCAGCTTCGTCGTCGCGTGCGAGGAGCCGGCCGTGGGGATGGACACGACCTGGCCGCCCGCGTCGTAGGACGCCTCGACGTAGGCGAGGAGCTTGCCGCCCTCGGCCTTGATCGGGACCATCGACTCGTCCGCGGGCGACTTGACGCGCCACTTCTCCTTGCCGGTGGCGAGGTCGATCGCGACGATCTGGTTGGCGCCGGTCGTCGCGTCCGTCGGGAGGTACAGGGTGCTCGCGTCGACGGCGACGCCCTGGCAGCCCTGGAGGTCGCTGTCGATGAACGACGAACCGCAGGTGGGCGCGAACGCGGCCTTGGAGTCGACCTGCGAGCGGACCGAACCGTCGTTCTTCAGCGTCGAGATGTTCCAGTGCTTGTCGTCCGAGTCGGTCATGTAGAGGACGACCGGGTCCACGGAGTAGACGTGGCCGACCGTCCAGCCCTTGGGGATCGACTTGGTCCACTTGACCTTGCCGGTCGCCGGGTCCAGCTCCTGCACCTCGTCGTGCTCGGTGGAGGAGCCCGCTCCGCAGGACGCCACCGAGATCAGCTTCGCGCCGCCCGCGAACCCGCCCGGGAAGCAGGCAGCGCCGTACCTCTTCTTCTCGAAGAGCTTCTTGCCGGTGTCCACGTCGTACGCGATCCCGGACTGTGAGCGGCCCACCATCAGGGTCTTGCCGGTGACGGACAGCCCGACGCTGAGCACGCTGTCGAAGAGGTCGCCGTCCGGGACGGTCGTCGCCCAGCCCTTCGCCCCGGTGTTCAGGTCGAACTGCTGGAGCTGGTTGCACTTGGCGTTGTCACTGACACCGCTCTCGTACGCCACGACGATCTTGCCGTCGGACGACTGCTGCGAGGTGACCGCGCAGATCTTCTGCGGGAAGGTGACCGTGGGCCAGGTCGGGTTGCCGTTGCCCACGTTGTAGGCGACGAGTTCCTTGTACGCCGCCTTCACCGCCGTCTTCCCGGTGATCCACATGCCGGGGGCGTCGGCGCCGGAACCGGGCGCGTCCGGCGCCTCCTTGTACCAGAGCACCTTCGCCTCGCCGGACTTGCGGCCCTCGTTGAGGTTCTCGGGGCCCTTGGCGCCGTCGCCGCTGCCGTCACCGGGGTTGGCGGGGTCGTCGGCCCCGCCGCTGGCGGAGGGCGAGGGGCTGTCGCTCCGCTCAGCCACCGGCTTCTTGTCGTCACCGCCGCTCGTGACCGCCCACACCGTGCCGCCGACGACCAACAGCCCCGCCACCGCGGCCGCGATCACCAGCGCGGGCCGCCCCTTGAAGGGGTTGCGGGAGCCGCCGCCGGGGGGCGGCGGGGTGAACCTGTCTCTTATACACAT
>NZ_JBXVPZ010000892.1:0-1521 GCF_057961495.1 Streptomyces sp. P5F9
GGACCGGGGCTGATCATCGGGGCGGGGCGGCCGACGATAGCCTTCCCGTGCGCGATCTTGTGATCGGGCGATCTTGCGCTACGGGACTCATGGGGGCGGAATTGGGAGCGGTCGGGGGGATGGCGGTTCAGGGCGCGGTGGTCGAAGGCACCACGCTCGGAGGGGCCGTCGACGCGGTCAACCGGCTGACGGCGCGTTGGGCCGAGTCGGCGACCGGGGGCACCGTGTTCTCGGCGGCCGGGGTGTGGCCGCTGCTGGCGTTTCTCGCCGACGCGGCGTCGGGCGCCGCGCGGGCGGAGCTGGCGGACGCGGTGGGGATGCCCGCCGGCCAAGCGGCCGCCGCCGCGCGGGAGTTGCTGGCCGCGATGGGGGCGATGCCCGGCCTGGACTCCGCGCTCGGACTATGGACCCGGCGCGAACTGGCCGTACGGGAGGAGTGGCGGGCCGGGCTGTCGGCGGGCACGCACGGTGTGCTCACCGAGGATCTTCCGGCCTCGCAACGGGCGTTGGACGCGTGGGCGGCCGAGCGGACGGGCGGGCTCATCGAGCGGATGCCGGTCACCTTGGACGAGGACGTGCTGATGGTCCTGGCGAGTGCGCTCGCGCTCCGGACCGAATGGCCGCGCCCCTTCCGCGAGTTGATGCTCCGCCCTGACTCCGGGCCCTGGCAGGGGCGGCAGTTGGCCGGCCTGCACCGCACCGGCGTCCGCCTCGACCGGGTCGGCGTGGTGAGCGGCCCGCACGGATACGTCACCGAGCTGAAAGTCCCCGGCGACAACGGGATCGACGTCCACCTGCTGCTCGGCGAGCAGCGCATGACGCCAGGTCAGGTGCTGGGCACGGGAGTTGACGTGCTGGCCCGCCGGCTCCCCGTCGTACCGAGCGGCCAACTCCCGTACGGCGACGTGGGACCGGGCCTGCGCGTCGAGCAACAGCGCTGCGCCACACCGCAACCGCCGGAGCTGTCCGTGACGACGGTGGCGTACGACATGCGGGCGCGGCACGATCTCCTGGACCTGCACGGCCTGTTCGGGCTGACGACGGCGATGGACACCGGCGCCGGCCACTTCCCCGGCATCAGCCCGGCCGCGCTGGCCGTCGGGCAGGCCGAACAGTCCACGATGGCCCAGTTCGGCGCCCTCGGCTTCCGCGCCGCCGCGGTGACCGCGGTCGCCGCGGCCCCCGGCGGCGCCCTGCCCGACCTCCGCTGTACGACCACCGTCGTCACGGCCCGCTTCGACCGCCCGTTCGGCTTCCTGGCCGTACACCGGGAGTCCCGCCTGATCCTGACGGCGGGCTGGGTCACGGATCCGACGCCGTACGGGAGCGGGGCGAATCCCGTGCGCTGACGCGGCGGTGTGTCCCCATCGGCCGGTGCCCGGCGGCCCGGGGCGAGCACCCGCCTCGCGACCGACCCCGTTCGCGGGAACCCTCTCGCACCCCACGCGCTGATCCGACGGCGTACCCTCATCGGCCGGTGGACAGCACCCGCCCTTCGACCGCCCCCGTCCGTGGGAACCC
>NZ_JBXVPZ010000893.1:0-1513 GCF_057961495.1 Streptomyces sp. P5F9
CCCGATGACCCCCCGCACCCCGGGCGCAGACCTCCCCGAACACCCCGACTGGCTCTGGCGCGCACCCGAGCCGAAACGCTCGTACGACGTCGTCATCGTGGGCGGCGGCGGCCACGGCCTCGCGACCGCCCACTACTTGGCGAAGAACCACGGCATCACCAACGTCGCGGTGCTGGAGAAGGGTTGGCTGGCGGGCGGAAACATGGCCCGCAACACCACGATCATCCGCTCCAACTACCTCTGGGACGAGAGCGCGGGCATCTACGAACACGCGCTCAAACTCTGGGAGGGCCTGGAGGAGGAGCTGGACTACCCGATCCTCTTCTCCCAGCGCGGAGTTCTCAACCTCGCCCACAGCCTCCAGGACGTCCGCGACAGCGTGCGCCGAGTCGAGGCGAACCGCCTCAACGGCGTGGACGCGGAATGGCTCGACGAACGGCGGGTCAAGGAGGTCTGCCCGATCGTCAACACCTCACCGGACGTGCGGTATCCGGTGATGGGCGGCACCTACCAACCACGCGCGGGCATCGCCAAACACGACCATGTGGCGTGGGGCCTGGCCCGTTCCGCCGACGCTGCGGGCATCGACCTCATCCAGAACTGCGAGGTGACGGGCCTCGACGTGGTCGACGGCAGGGTGGTGGGCGTACAGACCACACTCGGCCCGATAGCGGCGGGCAAGGTGGCACTCTGCTCGGCAGGCCACACGTCCGTGCTGGCAGCAATGGCGGGCATCCAACTCCCGCTACAGAGCCACCCGTTGCAAGCACTGGTGTCGGAACTCCTGGAACCGGTCCACCCCACGGTGGTCATGTCCAACGCGGTCCATGTGTACGTGAGCCAGGCGCACAAGGGCGAGTTGGTGATGGGGGCGGGCATCGACTCGTACAACTCCTACACCCAGCGTGGAGCGTTCCACATCATCGAGGAACAGATGGCCGCGGCCCTGGAGCTGTTCCCGGTCTTCGCCCGGGCGCATGTGCTGCGCACGTGGGGCGGCATCGTGGACGTGACCCCGGACGCGTCACCGATCGTCGGCCTGACTCCGGTGGACAACCTGTACCTCAACTGCGGCTGGGGAACCGGCGGTTTCAAAGCCACCCCGGGCGTCGGCTGGGTCTACGCCCACACCATCGCCCACGACACCCCTCACCACCTCAACGCCCCCTTCTCGCTCGACCGTTTCACCACCGGCGCGCTCGTCGACGAGCACGGCGCCGCCGCGGTGGCCCACTAGGGAGCCCAACCATGCTGCTGATCCCCTGCCCCTGGTGCGGGCCCCGCGACGAAGCCGAGTACCACTACGGCGGTCAGGCCCACGTCGCCTACCCGGAGACCCCGGCCGATCTGACCGACGAGGAGTGGGCACGCTACCTGTTCTTCCGCGACAACCCCAAGGGCCCCTTCGCGGAACGCTGGAACCACGCGGCGGGGTGCCGCCGGTGGTTCAACGCGGTGCGGGACACGGCGACGAACGAGATTCTGGGGGTGTACCGGGCGGGGGAGGAGCGGC
>NZ_JBXVPZ010000894.1:0-1505 GCF_057961495.1 Streptomyces sp. P5F9
CGCGAACTGATGGAAGCCAGGCGGCACTTGTATGCCGAGGTCGCGCAGGCCGTCGTCCCCACCGACGGCCGCACCCCCGAGGACGTCACCCAAGCCGTCCTGGACGCACTGGAGTTGAAGGAAGCATGAGCGAGTCAGTGACGCGGATCCAGGTCGGCGGCACGGCGGGCAGTGACCCGTACGAGGTCCTGGTGGGCCGTCAACTCCTGGGCGAACTGGGTGCCTTGGTTGGCGACCGGGCCAAGCGGGTCGCCGTCATCCACCCCGAGGCGCTCGCCGAGACGGGTGACGCGCTGCGCGCCGACCTGGCCGGGCAGGGCTTCGAAGCCGTCGCCATCCAGGTGCCCAACGCGGAGGAGGCCAAGACCGCCGAGGTCGCCGCCTACTGCTGGAAGGCCCTGGGGCAGTCCGGGTTCACCCGCTCCGACGTCATCGTCGGCGTCGGCGGGGGTTCCACGACCGACCTGGCCGGATTCGTCGCCGCGACCTGGCTGCGCGGGGTCCGCTGGATCGCCGTACCGACGACCGTGCTCGCCATGGTCGACGCGGCCGTCGGCGGCAAGACCGGCATCAACACCGCCGAGGGCAAGAATCTGGTCGGCTCCTTCCACCCGCCGGCCGGCGTGCTCTGCGACCTCGCCGCACTGGACTCCCTCCCGGTCAACGACTACGTCTCCGGGCTCGCCGAGATCATCAAGGCCGGCTTCATCGCCGACCCGGTGATCCTCGAACTCATCGAGTCCGACCCGGAGTCCGCCCGTACCCCGGCAGGACCGCACACCGCCGAGCTGATCGAGCGCTCCATCAAGGTCAAGGCCGAGGTCGTCTCCGCTGACCTCAAGGAGTCGGGCCTGCGCGAGATCCTCAACTACGGCCACACACTCGCCCACGCCATCGAGAAGAACGAGCGCTACAAGTGGCGCCACGGCGCGGCAGTGGCCGTAGGCATGCACTTCGCGGCCGAACTGGGCCGTCTCGCGGGCCGGTTGGACGACGTGACGGCGGACCGGCACCGTACGGTCCTCGAATCGGTGGGCCTGCCGCTCAGCTACCGGTACGACCAGTGGCCCAAGCTGCTGGAGACCATGAGGGTCGACAAGAAGTCCCGAGGCGACCTGCTCCGCTTCATCGTCCTCGACGGCCTCGCCAAGCCGACGGTCCTGGAGGGCCCCGACCCGGCCGTCCTCCTCGCCGCGTACGGCGAAGTGGGCGAGTAAGTACCGCCAAGACCCTTCCGCCCGAATTGCCTTGCGCGGATGGGCACTTCGGCCCCTCCCCGGCCGTTCACCAAATGGCGGCCGGGGAAGGTACCGTTCGGTAGGGAGCGGGGGTTCGGGCCCGCTGCCAGCGCCAATCGCCGTACGAGATGGAGTGGCACCGGATGCAGCACGCAGTGGGGTCTCCGCTGCCGCCGCCCCACCAGCCGGGGCAGGGACCGACCACTGGTTGGTCCCCGGCCGGACAACACTCGGGCCCGCCCCGTCCGGGCCCGAGTGTTGTCCGGC
>NZ_JBXVPZ010000895.1:0-1504 GCF_057961495.1 Streptomyces sp. P5F9
GTCCTTGGGTGGGTGCCGGGTGAGAGGGGGTGCGGTCCTGGTCAGGGGCGGTCGTGCGCCCACGTTCGCAGGGTGAGCGACCGGCCCTTGCTGACTGTGGCGATCGGCGGTTCGTCGGTGGGGTGGCAGCCGGCGGCTCGGGCCACCGCCGCGCGGAGTGCGGCTCCCACGGAGTAACCGAGGCTTGCCGTACGGTCGTTGGCGTTCTGCCGGATGACGAGGACTTCGAACAGTTCCGTCATGGCGGGGAGGTCGTTCTCGGTCCACTCTCGGAGGACCAAGTCCTCGCCTGCCAGGCGTAATTGCGCAGGGCTGGGCCCTGAGGCGGGGCCGGGGTTCTCGCCGCGGATCATCACGTTCCGGTTCAAGGGAGGACGACCAGGTCACGGGGTGTGCGGTTGAGGCGCTCGCCGCCGTCCTCCGTGCAGATCACGATGTCCTCGATCCTGGCTCCGTACCGGCCGGGCAGGTAGATACCGGGTTCGACGGAGAAGGCCATGCCCGGTGCGAGCGGGAGCGGGTTGCCGGTCACGATGTAGGGCTCCTCGTGGCTCTCCAGGCCGATGCCGTGTCCGGTGCGGTGGATGAAGTGCGGTCCGTATCCGGCGCCGGTGATGATGTCCCGCCCCACGGCGTCGAGTTGACCGGCCGTGATGCCTGGTCGTACGGCGTCGGTCTGGGCGCGTTGGGCGCTGAGCAGTACCTCGTGGAGCCGGCGGAACTCGGCGGGCGGCTCGCCCATCGCGTACACCCGGGTGGAGTCGGAGCAGTAGCCGTCCAGGGTCGTACCGCCGATGTCGACCACCACCGGGTCGCCGGGGCGGATCGTCCGGTCGGAGAGTTCGTGGTGCGGGCTGGCGCTGTTCGGGCCGGAGCCGACGATGACGAAGTCGACCCGGATGTGTCCCTCGGCGATGATCGCGTCCGCGATGTCCCGGCCGACCTCGCGTTCGGTACGCCCGGCTCGCAGCCACTCCCCCATCCGGGCGTGCACCCGGTCGATGGCCGCACCGGCCCGACGCAGGGCGGCCGCCTCCGCCGGGGTCTTGCGCATCCGCAGCCCGTTCAGCACGGCTCCGGCCAACTCCTGGCTGGCGCCCGGCAGTTGGGTGCGGAAGGCGATGGTCTTCTCCGCCCACATGCGGTTGTCGACGCCGACACGGGCGGTACGGGCGGGCAGCCGGGCCGCGACAAGGGCGTAGGGGTCGTCGGTCTCGCCCCAGCCGGTGATCTCGATGCCCAGGCCACCGGCCGGGGATGCCTTGGCGGCGAGTTCCTCCAGGGCCGGCACGAGGAGGAAGGGATCACTGTCGGCGGGCAGCACCAGGCAGGTCAGCCGTTCCAGCGGCTTGGCGTCGTAGCCGGTCAGGTAACGCAGGTCCGCGCCGGGCGAGATCAGCAGGGCGTCCAGACCGGCTCGGGCCGTGGCCTGCTGGGCACGGTGGATGCGGTCGGCCGGGTACAGGTTCGCGGCGGGGTCGGTGGGGTGGTGATGGGTGTGATC
>NZ_JBXVPZ010000896.1:0-1497 GCF_057961495.1 Streptomyces sp. P5F9
GAGCTGTGGGGGATGACTACTGGGACGGGAAGCGCGCCGGAGGCGGAGTCGGGCGGAGCCGATGGCGACGGCGACGGCGATGACATCGTTGCCGGAAGGCGTGCTGGAGGGGGTGCCGGTACGGTTGCGGGGCCGGTGAAGCGGAGTGGCGGAGGTGGCGAACGCCCCGTCTGGTCACGGGACTTCGCGTTGTTCTTCGTGGCCCGCGCCGTCGCCCGCCTCGGCGACACCATGCTGCCCGTCGCCCTCGCCGCCGGCCTGCTGGAACACGGGTACGGCGCGGGCGCGGTCGGCCTCGCCATGGCCTCTACGGCCGCCGCCTTCGCGGGACTTGTGGTCTTCGGCGGGGTGATCGCGGACCGGTTCAGTACCCGCAAGCTGATGATCGGCGCCGACCTCGTGCGCCTCGGCACCCAGTCCCTCGCCGCAGCGCTCTTCTTCACCGGCCATGTTGTGCTCTGGGAGATCTGCGCGATCGGCTTCGTCAACGGCGTGGCGGGCGCGGTGTTCCAGCCCGGCGTGGCGAGCACGGTGCCGAGACTCGCCTCCGACATCCAGGGTGCGAACGGCGCGATACGCATCGCCGAGTCCGCCGCCCAACTCGCGGGCCCGGCCGTGGCGGGCCTGCTCGTCGGATTCACCTCGCCCGGCGGGGTGTTCGCGGCCCACGCCGCCACCTACGCGGTGAGCGCCCTCTGCCTCCTGCTGCTCCGGCTGCCCCCGCTCGCACCGGGCAGCCGCGAGCCGGGGCACGGGTCGGGCGCCTTCAAGGCCGATCTCGTCGAAGGATGGCGGGAGTTCAGATCACGCACGTGGCTCTGGGGAGTCATCGCCGTCTGGTGCTTCTACATGATCGCCGTATGGGGCCCGACCGTTCCGCTCGTGGCGACCGAGGTGGTGCAACAGCACGGCCCACGCGCCTACGGCCTGGTCAACTCGGCCCTCGGCGCGGGCACCGTCGTAGGCGGACTGCTGGCCCTGCGGCTGCGCCCCCGCCGTATGCTGCGCGCCGGTGCGATTGCCCTCTTCGCCTTCGCCGGCTTCCCGGCGACCGTCGGGGCGGGACTCGGCGTACCGGCCATGGCGGCCGGCGCCGCTGTCGCCGGGGTGGGGATGTCTTTCTGGGGCGTGATGTGGGCGACCAGTGTCCAGACCCAGGTCCCGCCGGACGTCCTCAACCGCATCCACGCGTACGACGTGGCGGGCTCCCTCGCGATGATGCCCGTCGGCCAGGCCTTGGCGGGCCCCGCCGCCGCGGCCCTCGGCGCCGACCACGTGCTCCTCGTCGCGGGCGCGATGAGCTTCGTGGTGCCGATCTCGCTGCTCATGGTGCCTGCCGTACGCGGGCTGGTACGGGCCGACGCGATACCGGTCGGCCCGAGTGGGGCGAGTGCCCCGAGCGATGCGGCGATACGCGAACGGGCGTGTCCGCAAGAGAGCTGACGGCGACGGTGATGCCGATGGGCTCGGCGGGTGCGGGTGCGGGCGTTGTCGTAC
>NZ_JBXVPZ010000897.1:0-1492 GCF_057961495.1 Streptomyces sp. P5F9
ACCCGCCCCCACCGCTCAGTCCCTGCCGCCGAACCGAAGTTGCGAACCGCTGTGAGGAGACGTACGCGATGACCCGGACCCGGACCGCCATCGAAGACATATGGCCGCTGTCGCCACTTCAGGAGGGGCTGCTGTTCCACGCGTCCCTCGGGGACGAGGCCTCCGACGTGTACGCGGGCCAACGGGCCCTGGCCCTCGACGGACCGCTCGACGTCGACCGTCTCCGCCGCTCGTGGGAGGGCCTGATCGCCCGCCACGGGACCCTGCGGGCCAGCTTTCGCCGGCGCAAGTCGGGTGAGGCCGTGCAGGTCATCGCGCGGGAGGTGGAGCTGCCGTGGCGTGAGGTCGATCTGAGCGGCCTCCCCGAGGCCGATGCGGAGGCGGAGGCGGCCCGGTTGTCCGGGGCCGAACTCGCGGCCGGCTTCGATGTCGTGCGGGGTCCGTTGCTGCGGTTGCTGCTGCTCCGCCTGGGCGAAAGGCGTCATCGACTGGTACTGACGACCCATCACATCGTGCTCGACGGCTGGTCGTTGCCCATCCTCGTGAACGAGCTTGAGGTGGTGTACCGGGCGGGCGGGGATGCGAGGGCGCTGCCTCCGATCAGGTCGTACCGCGACTACCTGGCCTGGCTCGGCCGTCAGGACCGGGAGGCGGCGCGTGCCGCGTGGCGGGAGGAGTTGGCGGGGGCGGAGGAACCGACCCTGGTCGTGCCCGCGAACCCGGCCCGGCTGCCACTGCGGCCCGAGACGGTCCTCGGCGAGTGCGATGCGGAGTTGACGCGGGCGCTGAACGACGTGGCCCGTCAGGGTGACGTCACCATGGCGACGGTGGTCCAGGGTGCGTGGGCTCTGGTGCTGGCTCGTCTGTCCGGGCGGCGGGATGTGGTGTTCGGGACGACGGTTGCCGGGCGGCCTGCTGATCTGCCGGGTGCGGAGTCGTTGATCGGGTTGTTCATCAACACCCTCCCGGTGCGCGCCGAGTTGGCCGGTCATCTGTCGGTGGCCGACCTGCTGTCCGAACTCCAGGCCCGGCAAGTGAACCTGATGGGCCATCAGTACCTCGGTCTGGCCGAGATCAAGCAACTCGCCGGGCCGGGCGCCGAGTTCGACACGCTCGTCGTCTACGAGAACTACCCGCACTCCGCCGCTCCGGCACCGTACGACCCGGACACACTCGTCATCGGGCCGGGCGGCGCCCCACAGGACGCCAGCCACTATCCCCTGGGGCTGATCGTCATCCCGGGCGAGCGGATGGAACTGCACCTCGACTACCGCCCCGACCTGTTCGACGGAGCCCGTGCCGAAAGCGTTCTGGCCTCGCTGGTAAGGGTGTTGGAGCAGATAGCGGCCGATCCGCAACTGCGGCTGAGCGACATCGAGTTGCTGGACAACGCTGAGCGGTCCGCGGTCGTCGAGGAGTGGAACGCCACCGCGCGGGACGGGGTTCCCGGCACGGTGTTGGAACGGTTCCGCAGCTGGGCCGTCGGCACGCC
>NZ_JBXVPZ010000898.1:0-1490 GCF_057961495.1 Streptomyces sp. P5F9
CCGTAGAACTGGGGCGTGGACTTCTGTCGGGTGTTGCGTGAGCGCCGTACGGATCGCCGGTTCAGTCAGCTGGAGTTGGCGCTGCGGGCCGGGACCACGCAGCGGCATGTGAGTTTCGTCGAGTCGGGCCGGTCGGTGCCGGGGCGGGAGTTGGTCGTACGGCTGGCGGAGGCGCTCGAACTGCCGTTGCGGGAGCGGAACGAGCTGCTGCTCGCCGCCGGGTACGCGCCGGTGTACGCGGAGAGTTCGCTGGACGGGCCGGTGCTGGCTCCGGTGCGGGAGGCGATCGGGCACATCCTGCGGGGGCATCTGCCGTATCCGGCGGTGGTGGTGGACCGGGGTGGTCGACTGGTCGCCGCGAACGACGCGTTCGGGGTGATCACCGAGGGGGCCGCGGCAGAGTTGCTGGGGCCGGGGGCGAGTGTGTACCGACTGGCGCTGCATCCGGACGGGTTGGCGCCCCGGATCATCAATCTCGCCGAGTGGGCGCGGCACATTCTGGCTCGATTGGGGCAGTTGGCGGAGCTGCGGGCCGAGCTTGCCGGGTATGTGCCCGAACTCGGATCGGGGGAAGGGTTGTTGGGGTTCGCGGTGCCGTTGCGGCTGCGGTCGTCCTACGGGGAGTTGCGGCTGATGACGACCGTGACGACCTTCGCCACAGCCGTGGACGTGACCCTCGCGGAGCTGAAGCTGGAGGCGTTCCTGCCGGCGGACGCGGCGACGGCGGAGGCGTTGGCGGCCGCGGCGAGGGATCAGGCTCCGGGGAACATGTAGTCGGTGCGGATGCGTCCGTCGGGGTCGAGCACGAGCAACTCCAGGCCGCCGCCCACGACTTCGCCGCTGCCGACGGCCACCGTGTCCCAGCGGAACCGGACCACGCCGTCGAGGCGTACGGCGTCGGTGCGTGGCCGGAAGGTCAACTCACCCTTCGCGACGAACCGTTCGTAGCTGCGGGCGACGCGGGTCTCGATGGCGTCGTAACCCTGGGCCCGCAGGGTCGGGCGGTCGAAGCCGAGGCTCGCGGCGATCTCGCGGATCTCGGCGGGCGGTTGGAGGACGTGCGTGCCGTCCGCCGCCCAGAGGCTCTCGATCGCCGCCCGGCGCCGGGCCGCGTCCGGTTCGGTCCACTGGGCGATGTAACGCTCGGCCAGGTGCTGGGGGTCGGTCTCGGTCATCCGTGACTCCTTCGGGCACTCCGGTCGGTTCGTGCTCGATCGTGCGGCGGGCGCCGGGAAGGGGCAATTCCCGGCCAGGAATGGGCGACGTCGGTGCGGCGCGTGTCTTCCGGTGGGCGGTGGGAGTTGAGAGGGGGACTCTCTTTTTCCGCCCTCGGAGGTGGCCCCGTGCGCCCCATGTACGTACCCGTCCGTCTGGCCGCCGCGGTCGCCGTCGTCGCCGCTGCCGCCGGTTGCATGAGCGTGGGCGACGACGCGGGCGGCGGTGCCAGGCCCTCGCACTCCGCCGGGCAGCACGGCGGTGCGGCGCCGGAC
>NZ_JBXVPZ010000899.1:0-1482 GCF_057961495.1 Streptomyces sp. P5F9
GACCCGCCCACCACGGAACGGCCGCAGCTCCCGCAGCACCGCCACCGCGGCAGCCGCCGCGTTCTCGGCGGCCCGTGGCTGCCAACCCTCCCCGTCCGCACGGGACTTGCCCGCATCGGCCCGGTCGCTGATGCCCCGGATGACCAGCGCGTCCCCGCCGGCGAGATCCACGGCGCTCACGACTCCCGAGCCCTCCATCTCGATGGCCGCCGCGTCGTTGTAGTGCCGCCGCAGGTGTTCCGCGAGCGCGGACTCGGGTGCGGCCAGGACGACATCGCCCGCGGCGATCGGCTTCAGGTGGGCATGGGGGTCGTCCCGCAACGCCTCCCGGGCGGCCGCGGTCAGCCGGTGCGACGCGCGCCACGCCTCCGGTCGTACGAGAAAGCCCTCCGGTGTCTCCTTGCCGCCGTGGATGCCGTACACCTTCGTCGCCACCACGACGTCGCCCAGCCCGATGTCGCTCTTCAGGCTCCCGGCGACCCCCACGAACAGCACCGCCTGCGGCTCCAGCCACGTCATCACCCGCTCGGTGAGCGCGGCGGCCGTCAGGTTTCCCTCGCCCATCTCGACCAGGGCGACGGACCAGGGTGTGCCGGGGAGTCGGCCGACCGCGGCCCGGGTGCCTCGCGGATGCTCCCGCTTCCGTACTGCCGTGAGATGGGCCTGTACGGCCTTGTACTCCAGCGGCAGCGCGGTCAGCACCGCGACAGTGGGTGGCAACTCAGGCATCTCAGACACTCCCTTAAGGTACTTCCAAGTCGCCTGCGCAGATGCTGTGTTGGCACCAGTGGGGGAGAGGCTAGGGCAATGCCGGAACGTGACGTCACCGTGGGCCAGTTGCTCCTCGCCGAGTACCAGACCGTCAAGGACGAGCAGAAGACCCGTATCGGCTTCCGCGACAACCTCCTCTACGTCACCCTCACCGTCGTGGCCGCCGTCATCGCCGCCGCGGCCCAGGCCAAGCGGTCCGAGATGCTGCTCGCGCTGCCGCCGGTGTGTGCCGTGCTCGGCTGGACCTACCTCGTGAACGACGAGAAGATCTCCGCGATCGGGACGTATGTGCGGGACGACCTGGGACCCCGGCTCGCCGAACTCACCGATGCCCAGGCGGTCTTCGGCTGGGAGACCGCCCACCGTTCCGACAGCAGCCGCCGTTCCCGCAAGGTCATCCAGTGTGTGATCGACCTGCTGGCGTTCTGCGTCGTTCCGCTCGCCGGGCTCGGCGTCTACTGGTTCGCGGGGCAGACGTCCTCCGGCCTGCTCGCCCTGTCCGTGGCCGAGGCGCTCATCGTCGTCGGCCTCGGCCACCAGGTCCTCAGTTACGCGCGGCCCTTCAACTCGCCCCGCCTGCTTACCCCTTGACCCACCGGTACTGCAACTCCGGCCGCCCTACGGTCCCGTACTGCGGACTCCGCGCCGCCCGCCCCGCCTCCACCAGATGCTCCAGATACCGCCGAGCCGTGATCCGAGAGATCCCCACAG
>NZ_JBXVPZ010000900.1:0-1472 GCF_057961495.1 Streptomyces sp. P5F9
GGCTTGGGGGCGGGCGGCGCCCTGGCCGTCGTAGCGACCGGGGTCCTGGCCGTCGTAACGGCCCCTGGCGTGTTCGTTCTTGACGTGCTCGACCAGGGTGATCAGCACCTGCTTCGCGGACGCGCGGGAGCGGGCGTCGCAGTCCAGGAGGGGGACGTGCGGGTCGAGGTCGAGGGCCTCGCGGATCTGCTGCGGGGCGTAGGCGGTGCCGCCGAAGTCGTTGCAGGCCACGATGAAGGGGGTGCCGTGGTGTTCGAGGCGGTCGATGGCGTACCAGGAGTCGCCGATCCGGCGGGTGTCGACGAGGACGACCGCGCCGAGCGTCCCGGAGAACAGCCGGTCCCAGAGGAACCAGAACCGTTCCTGGCCGGGGGCGCCGAACAGGTACAGCACATTGCGGGCGTCGAGCGTGATGCGGCCGAAGTCGAAGGCGACCGTGGTCGCGGACTTGCCGCGCACCTCGCTGATGTCGTCGACGGCCTCGCCGGCCTTCGTCATCGTCTCCTCGGTGTTGAGGGGACGTATCTCGCTGACCGAGCGGACCAGCGTGGTCTTGCCGACGCCGAAGCCGCCGACGACCACGATCTTCAGGCCGTTGTCGGCGGAGGCACCCAAGGGGGTGCGCGCGTCAGAGGTTGCGGAGTCCAACGAGCACCTGTTCCAGGACGTCGGGATCGAGATCGGCCTTGCGCGGATGACGGGCGCTGACCCGGCCGGCCGCGAGAAGGTCGGAGAGGAGGATCTTGGTGATGGACACCGGAAGCTTCAGTTCGGCCGCCAACTCGACGACGGACGTGGGGTGTTCGGTGATCCGCAGGATCGCCGCGTGCTCCGACTGCATCCCGGTCGCCGGATCGCACTCGGCGACCACGAGGGTCACCAGGTCGAACGGGCTGTCCGGTCCGGAACGGGCGCGGCCTCCGGTGAGCGTGTAGAGGCGGTCGGGTGAGTCGTCCCTGCCGGGGCGGCTCATGACGCGCGGGGTTCCGCGCGCAGGTGCTCGCCGAGCTGTTCGACCAGCTCGCTCATGTTGTGCCCGATCAGCCCCGCGTCCGCGTCCTCGGTGGTGACCAGCGCCAGGTGCGCGCCCTCGCCCGCCTCGACGATGAACAGCACCCCGCCGTAGAACTCCGTCATCGCGGAGCGCACACCCCCGCTGCCGTCCCCGAACTCCACCGACGCGCCGTGCGACAGCGACTGGATGCCGGCGGCGATCGCGGCGAGCTGGTCGGCCTGGTCGACGGAGAGTTCGGGCGTCCGGCACAGCTTCAGGCCGTCCCGGGACAGCACGAGCGCGTGCCGCGCGCCCGGGGTGCGCTCCAGGAGGCCCTCGATGAGCCAGGTGAGCTTCTCGTCGGCGGTCGTCGTGCCGGTCATGAGGTGGGGTTGCCTTCCGAGTGGGAGAGGGAGGGGGTGGGCTCTGCTGGTATGGGGCTGTCCGCTGATACGGGGCTGTCCGCGTCGGTGCCGGA
>NZ_JBXVPZ010000901.1:0-1458 GCF_057961495.1 Streptomyces sp. P5F9
CTCCCCGCCCACAAGATGCTCGGCACGCGCACGTGCCCCGTCAAAGAACACCTCGTTGAATTCGCTCGTCCCGGTCAACTGCCGTATGGGCCGCACCTCGACACACCCCGGCTGATCCATCGGCACGAGCAGAAAACTCAACCCCCGATGCCGCCGAGACCCCACCTCGGTCCGAGCCAACACAAAACACCAGTCGGCCTCATGGGCGAGCGAGGTCCATATCTTCTGCCCGGTGACCCGATACGACCCATCTCCCACATCCCGCACGGCAACGGTACGCACCCCTGCCAGATCGGACCCGGCCCCGGGTTCGCTGTACCCCTGACACCAGAGTTCATCCCCAGCAGCAATGGCGGGCAGGAAACGGGACTTCTGCTCGTCGGTCCCGTGCGCGATGAGGGTAGGGGCGAGCAGATTCTCCCCGATATGCCCAGACCGAGGCGGCGCATCCGACCGCGCATATTCCTCGGCCCAGGCGACCTGTTGAGTAAGAGTCCCCGTCCGATTCCCATACCCGGACTCCGGCCAACCCAGCCCGATCCACCCGCTTTTGCCAAGCGTCCGTTCCCAAGCACGCCGATCCTGATCCGAGTCGACATGCTCAGAGAGCCACGCCCGCACATCCGCCCGAAACACGTCATCCTCGGCAGCAAATCCAAAATCCACAGGGGGTTCCCTTCCAGCACAGGCCGAGTCAGCTAACCCAGGGGCGCGGGGAACTGCGCGACCAGCCACAACAAACCCGCACTCGCCCCACAACCGAACCGCCCACCCCACTAGGCGTTAGGCCGACTCCCCTCCCGCGCAGCCCGCTCCATCTCCTGCAACCGCCCAAGCATCGGCATCGGATCCACCCCAACAGACCCCGGCAAAAACTCAGCTATCTTTTCAGCCGTCCACCCGCCGGAGGCATACGCCGCCCGCAATTCCCGAGGCTGAGCCCACACCGCGATCTTCTCCCCGGCAACGGTATAAACCTGCCCGGTAATCCCAGCCTCCCGAGCCCGCTCGGACAACAGATAGACAACAAGCGCCGCCACATCCTCCGGCGACCCGATCTCCGCCAACTCCATAGGAACGTTCGCAGACATCCGCGTACGAGCAACAGGCGCAACCGCGTTGGCAGTAACCCCATACTTGTTCAACCCAAGAGCAGCACTCCGCACCAACGAGATGATCCCACCCTTGGCCGCACTGTAATTGGCCTGAGAAACCGACCCTTGATGATTCCCACTGGTGAACCCGATCAACGTCCCCGCCCGCTGCTTCCGCATCACAGCAGAAGCCGCCCGGAAAACAGTGAACGTCCCCTTCAGATGAGTGGCGAGAACGGGATCCCACTCCTCCTCGGACATATTGAAAAGCATCCGCTCCCGAAGAATCCCCGCAACGCACACCACCCCATCGATCCGCCCGTACGAAGACACCGCGACATCGACAACCCGCTGCCCCCCAGCC
>NZ_JBXVPZ010000902.1:0-1458 GCF_057961495.1 Streptomyces sp. P5F9
GTATGAGGGCGGGGGCCCAGGCAGTCGCGGCGGTGGTCGTGGTCGGGGGTGTCGTAGGCGGCATGTGGGGACTCGGGGGAGTCCTGCCGAAGACGTCGCAGCAGGACAGCAAACCGGCGACCTGCACGGCGAGCACGGACAGGACACTGCCGGCGAAGTACGTCTCGCCGGCGCAACTCTGCACGGCACTGAACCGCACGGACCTTCCGGTGCTCCTGGGGACCCCGGACGAGCATGCGGAGACCGCCGGAGGCAGCGCGGGCTGGATGACGCTCGCCGGTGGCACCAAGATCGCCAGCCCTGAGGCCGACGTGGACCTGACGACCTATTCCGTACGGCTGTCGGCTTCCTACGACGACATTCCCGTCGCCGAGGCGGCTCGCTACGTGGACTCGACCTCAGAGGTGAAGATGGTCCTGGGACACCCGGCCGTCCTCTACTCGGACCGGACCATCGCGATCAGCTTCAACCTCGGCGGAGGCAAGGCCAGTACGGGCCCTGGGGGCATCGCCCGCAGCCTGCTGGTCTCCACGAGTGCGAAGGACGGCGGCGACTCCTTCGAGATATCCATCTGGCGTCAGGACGACGTGCCGCCCGACGATGAGGCGTTGTTCCGTATCGCCGAGGAGGTGCTGCCGACGGTCCCGGGCTGGACCGCCGGCTGACGCGCCGTCCGCGATGGGCTCAGGGCCGCTGTGCCCTGCCCATCGTCCTGGTGAAGGTCGCGGGGTCGTCCTCGAAGCCCCGGATGCCGGGATGGAAGTCCCAGCTTCCGGACTCGTCCCGGACGAACTCCCCGACCGTCGCCGCCGTAGCACCGAGGACGTCACCGAAGTCGTCCTCGGTGAGGACGGTGTACCCCTCGCGGATGCGCAGCTTCGGGTTGAGGACATTGACGAACGTGCGGTGGGCGACCCGCTGCTGGATGACGACACCGACCACCACGCGCGCGTACCGGTCGGCCAGTCGGTCGAGTTCCAGGGTCATGACCTCGTCCCAGCCGAAGCCCTTGCCGTCCTTGCTGTCCCGGTTGAGATAGATGGTGCCGTCGGGCGAGCGGCTGTCGAAGTGCACCGCGTACGCGGGAGCGCCGTACAGATCGCCCGCCACATACGTGGTGGCGACGATGTCCAGATCGACGGGCGGCTGCCCGGTGGGACTCGGATCCCACTGGAGCCCGACTTCGGCCTTGCGGATCCCCTTGTTGAGGCCGTTCACCACAGTTCCCCTTCCCCGTTCGCCTCGATCGCGCGCCCCAACTACTGGGCGATCAGCGTTCGTTGTCCATCGTGCCACGCGCGCGGGGGCGCATGCGCCGACGATCTCAGCCGGAGCGTGACCGGCGCCACGCTCCGTGGCCTTACGATGGCGCGGTGCTGGTCAAGTGGATTCGCTGCACCGTGGTGGACCGCCGCGGCTTCGAGCGCGGGCAGCGAAAGTGGGCGGGGCTTCTGGGGG
>NZ_JBXVPZ010000903.1:0-1448 GCF_057961495.1 Streptomyces sp. P5F9
CGGGGCCAGTCTCAGTTTCTTCCTGCTGCTGTCGGTCGTACCGGCGTACGCGGCCGAGCGGGGCGGCGGGGGCGCGGCGGGGCTCGCGACGGGTTCGTTGATGCTCGCGACGGTGCTCGGGGAGCTGGGCACGCCCCGGCTGGTCGCGCGCTTCGGGTATCGGCTGACCCTGATCGCCGGACTGTTCCTGCTCGGGGCACCGGCGTTGGTGCTGACCGTCTCGGGGCAGGCAGCCTGGATCGCGGCCGTGTGCTTCGTGCGCGGGCTCGGTTTCGCGCTGACGATCGTCGCGGGCGGTGCCCTCACCGCGTCGCTGATCCCGGACGAACGCCGGGGCGAGGGGCTGGCGTTGGTGGGTGTGGTGTCCGGGGTGCCGTCGCTGGTCGCGCTGCCGCTGGGACTGTGGCTGGTCGACCGCGTGGGCTACGGCCCGGTCGCCGTCACCGGCGGCCTCGCCGCGCTGGCCGCGATCGTCTTCGTCCTCGGACTGCCGGACCGGGCGGACCGCTCCGAGCAACCACTGGGTGTCGTAAGGGGATTGCGCACGGGCGCGCTGCTCCGGCCGGTCCTGGTCTTCGCGGCCACCGCCACCGCCGCCGGCATCGTGGTGACCTTCCTGCCGCTGGCCGTGCCGTCGGCGTCGGCCGGAGTCGTCGCGGCGGCCCTGTTCGTGCAGACCGCGGCCTCGACCCTGACGCGCTGGCTCGCGGGCCGCCACGGCGACCGGCACGGCAGCGCGCGGCTCGTCCTCCCCGGCCTGCTCCTGTCGGCGGCGGGCGTCCTGGTCATCGCTCCAACTGCCAACCCGGTAGCGGTCATCGCGGGCACCGCCGTGTTCGGCGCGGGCTTCGGCATCGCCCAGAACGCCACGCTGGCCCTGATGTACACCCGCGTCTCCGCCGCCTCGTACGGCACGGTCAGCGCCCTGTGGAACCTGGCCTACGACGGCGGAATGGGCGTAGGCGCGGCGGGCTTCGGCGTCGCGGCGGGCCTGACGGGTTACCCGTGGGCCTTCGCGCTGACCGCGTTGCTGATGCTGGGGGCGGTGGCGCCGGCGTTGTGGGACCGCCGGATCACCGCACCTCGCCCATACCCTCAAGCACCTGGCGCAGGCCCTCGGTGAGCTGTTCCGCGTCGGGCGCGCTCGCCGGGTCGAAGTTCCACTGTGCGATGAGCCCCGTGATCAGCGTCATGTAGAGAGCGCCGAGGGTGTCCGCGGTCTCGTCCGGGATCTCCGCCTCGGGCACGCTCGTCATCAACGCGACCATGCCCCGCCCGCCTTCACGCTGGGCCCGGGCCAACTGGTCGCGCACATCGGGCAGTTTGTCACCCATGGTCATGATCTCCATGCCGAGCCCCCACATCGAACCGGGCTCACTCATGGTGGCCACGATGTTCGAGAACACCGCCCGGAACCGCTCCAGCGAACCGGGCTCACCCCCCAGCTC
>NZ_JBXVPZ010000904.1:0-1435 GCF_057961495.1 Streptomyces sp. P5F9
CCTCCCTTCTGAACCCGCCCTCGGGCTGCCGCTTCCACCCCCGCTGCACCTTCCAGGACCGGGTCGGCGGAACCCGCTGTGTCACCGAACGCCCGCTGCTCGCCCCCGACCGCGCCTCGGCCTGCCACCTCACGGCGGACGAGAAGCGCAGCATCTTCATCGAAGAGATCAAGCCCCGACTGGGCTAGGAGGAGACGTCATGACAGAGGACCTCGTCCTGCCCGCCCCGCGCGACGCGGTACCGGAAGCCTCCGGCGACCCGTTGCTGGTGGTGGAGGGCCTGACCAAGCACTTCCCGGTGAAGGGCGGCTTCCCGATCCGTCGTACGGTCGGCGCCGTCCAGGCCGTCGACGGCATCGACCTGACCGTGCACGTGGGGGAGAGCTTCGGCCTGGTGGGGGAGTCGGGCTGCGGCAAGTCGACGACGGGCCGGCTGATCACCCGCCTGCTGGAGCCGAGCGCGGGCACGATCACCTACAACGGCCAGGACATCACCCACGCCTCCCGCAAACAACTGGCCCCGATCCGCTCCGAGATCCAGATGATCTTCCAGGACCCGTACTCGTCGCTGAACCCGCGGCAGACGGTCGGCAAGATCATCTCGGGCCCGATGGAGATCAACGACATCCAGCCGGAGGGCGGCCGTGAGAAACGGGTCCGCGAACTCCTGGAGATCGTCGGTCTCAACCCCGAGCACTACAACCGCTTCCCGCACGAGTTCTCCGGCGGCCAGCGCCAACGCATCGGCGTGGCAAGGGCGTTGGCCCTCGAACCCAAGCTGATCGTGGCGGACGAACCGGTGTCGGCCCTGGACGTCTCGATCCAGGCCCAGGTGGTGAACCTCCTCCAGGAGGTCCAGAAGGAACTCGGCATCGCGTTCCTCTTCATCGCCCACGACCTCGCAGTCGTACGACACTTCTCGCACCGCGTGGCGGTCATGTACCTCGGCAAGATCATCGAGGTGGGTGACCGCGACTCCATCTACACCCGCCCCCGGCACCCGTACACCCACGCCCTGTTGTCCGCGGTGCCCGAGGTGAACCTCAGCGACAACGAAACAGTCGGCCGCGAACGCATCCGCCTCGCCGGTGACGTCCCCTCCCCGATCTCGCCCCCCTCCGGCTGCCGCTTCCGCACCCGTTGCTGGAAGGCCCAGGACAAGTGCGCGACCGAGGAACCACCGCTGATCCAGATCGAGGGCAACCGCCCCGCCCACCTGACGGCCTGCCACTTCCCGGAGGATCCGACGATCGAGGGACGGGGCGAGGACATCGTGCTGGACCCGGCGTTGGCTGCGCTGGAGGAGTCGCTGGAGGACTAGGGGGTTGCTGCGGCCCCGGGCTGCGAAGTGACCGTTGGGCCGCCCGCTTCTTGGTCAGTGTCGGGATTGCGGGAGCCGAGTAAAGGGCGCTCCCTGCGGTCGCGTCGCCTGCGG
>NZ_JBXVPZ010000905.1:0-1431 GCF_057961495.1 Streptomyces sp. P5F9
GATGGTGTCCCGCGAAGTGGTGTAGCCGGTCAAGGTTCGTGAACGCGCGGGTGTCTGCCCGGGGCGTGCATCCGCTGCTGCTGCCTGCTCCCTGAACAAGGGCAGGCCATCGCGCAAGTCTCCGTGGTGAACGGGCAGTTCAACCGGAGGAGTGCACGATGGCCTTGTCCCAGTCTGACCTGATGCGGCTGCTGGAGTCACTACGTACGGCCGACGGAGTTGAGACGATCAGGATGCTGTGCGAGCGCATCCTGCAGGAACTCATCGAGGCCGAAGCGACCGAGACCATCGGTGCCGCCCCGGGCGAGCATTCAAGCGAGCGCACTACCTGGCGCAACGGTCACCGTGACCGGCTGCTGACCACGCAGGCCGGCGACCTGGACCTGAAGATCCCCAAGGTGCGCACCGGGTCGTTCTTCCCCTCCCTGCTCGAACGCCGCCGGCGCATCGACCGGGCCCTGTTCGCCGTGGTGATGGAGGCATACGTGCACGGCGTCTCGACCCGCTCGGTCGACGACCTGGTCAAAGCACTCGGGGCGGACAGCGGCATCTCGAAGTCGCAGGTGTCGCGGATCTGCGGCGAACTCGACGCCGAACTCGAAGCATTCAAGGAACGGCCGCTGGACCACACCGTCTTCCCTTACGTCTTCCTGGACGCGACCTACTGCAAGGCCCGGGTCAACCACCGGATCGTGTCCCAGGCCGTGGTCATCGGCACCGGCATCTCCGTGACCGGCCACCGCGAGATCCTCGGACTGATGGTCGGCGACAGCGAGTCGAAGCCGTTCTGGACGAAGTTCCTGCGTTCCTTACGGGCACGCGGCCTGGAAAACGTCCAGCTTGTCATCTCCGACAGCCACAGCGGCCTGGTGGCCGCGATCCGCACCGTCTTCCTCGGCTCGGCCTGGCAACGATGCCGAGTTCACTTCGTGCGAGACGTCTTCAGCGTGATCGAGAAGGGCTCAGGAGAGATGGTCGCCGCGACCATCCGCACCATCTTCGCGCAGACCACTGGCGAGGCCGTCCGCACCCAACTGAACGTAGTGGCCGACATGCTCGGACGACAGTTCCCGCAGGTCAAGGCAATGCTGTTGGACGCCGCAGGGGACATCACCGCGTTCGCCGACTTCCCGCCCGCGCACTGGAAGAAGATCTGGAGCACCAACCCGCTGGAACGGCTGAACCGGGAGATCAAACGGCGGGCCGACGTCGTCCAGGTCTTCCCCAACCCCGTCGCCCTCGACCGGCTCGCCGCCGCGGTCCTGGCCGAACTCCACGACGAATGGCAGGTCTTCGACCGCCGCTACCTCTCCGAAGCCTCCATGGCCGAACTCCTCACGACGCAGCCGACCGAGGACGATCCCCAGCTTCCACCACAGCAGAAACCGAATCAGCTCGACCAGTGACTACACCACTCGGCGGGACACCATC
>NZ_JBXVPZ010000906.1:0-1428 GCF_057961495.1 Streptomyces sp. P5F9
TCCTTAAGAATGTTGGGCGGTCCGGGAGGACCGGGTGTGGCTGATGATGGTTTGCCGTTGATGGCTCCAGGAGAATGGCCGCTCGGTCCTCCGGGACGCTCCGACTGCTGATTGAGAACTGCGGGCATCGCTGGTTAAGGACCTGTCGGCGGAGTGTTCCCCGGGCCATGGAAGTGCTGGTCACGGAGGAACGGAGCGACGCAGTTGACCACCCGGCAGAAGCGGATATGGGTCGGCATCGACGCCGGCAAGGGCCACCACTGGGCGGTGGCGGTGGACACCGACGGCGAGACACTGTTCTCGACGAAGGTGCTCAACGACGAGGCCCAGATCCTCACGCTGATCGACACGGCCCGCGAGAAGGCCGACGAGGTGCGGTGGGCGGTGGACATCTCCGGACGGGCCTCCGCCCTGCTGCTGGCCCTGCTCATCGCGCACGGCCAGCAAGTCGTCTACGTTCCCGGCCGCACCGTCAACCGCATGACCGGCGCCTACCGCGGCGAGGGCAAGACCGACGCCAAGGACGCCCTGGTCATCGCCGACCAGGCCCGCATGCGCCGGGACTTCGCCCCGATCGAGACCCCGCCGGAGCTGGTCTCCACGCTCCAGCTGCTGACCGGCTACCGACGCGACCTGATCGCCGACCGGGTCCGGCTCATCAACCGGCTGCGCGACCTGCTGGTCGGCATCTGCCCCGCACTGGAGCGGGCCTTCGACTACTCCGCCGCCAAGGGCCCGGTGCTCATGCTGACCGAGTACCAGACCCCAGCCGCACTCCGCCGGATCGGCGTGAAGCGGCTGACGATCTGGCTGGAGCGCCGCAAGGTCCGCGGCGCCGGCGACATCGCCGCCAAGGCCGTCGAGGCCGCCCAGTCCCAGCTCACTGCCCTGCCCGGCGAGAGGCGGGCGGCCAAGCTGGTCTGCGACCTCGCCCATCAGCTCCTGGCCCTGGACCAGCGGATCAAGGACAACGACCGGGAGATCCGCGAGACCTTCCGCCTCGACGAGCGTGCCGAAATCATCGAGTCGCTCCCCGGCATGGGCCCGATCCTGGGTGCCGAATTCGTCGCCATCGTCGGCGACCTGTCCGGCTACCGCGACGCCGGCCGCCTGGCCTCGCACGCCGGCCTGGCCCCGGTGCCCCGCGACTCCGGCCGCCGTACCGGCAACTACCACCGGCCCAAACGCTACAACCGGCGCCTGCGCTGGCTGTTCTACATGTCCGCGCAGTCCGCGATGATGCGGCCGGGCCCGTCGCGGGACTACTACCTCAAGAAACGCGCCGAGGGACTGATCCACACCCAGGCCCTGCTCGCCCTCGCCCGACGCCGGGTCGACGTGCTGTGGGCCATGCTGCGCGACAAGAGGCTGTTCACCTCCGCTCCACCGGTCACGCAGGCGGCTTGACACGGTCATTGAGATTCTCCT
>NZ_JBXVPZ010000907.1:0-1418 GCF_057961495.1 Streptomyces sp. P5F9
TGGTCATCCACTCCCTCGGCGCGTCCGAGGTCGAGCACATGGCCCGGATCAGCGGGGTGCCGGTCGAGGAGGCCATCGCGCGTCGAAAGGACAGACCTCGATGCAGATACCGCAGTACATGCACAGGGAGAAGTCGATGGCGAATCGGTCGAGGACGTTGCGGCTGCGCTCACGGCCGCCGGGGGCAGCCGCCGGGACCGTCTCCTTGTGGGAGTCGATGTAGATGCACCAGTCGGGGCACTCACGGGCGCAGAGCATGCAGACCGTGCAGTTCTCCTCGAACAGGCCGATGACCCCGCGGGTGCGGGGCGGGAGGTCGGGCTGGGTGTCCGGGTACTGCTCGGTGACGGTCTTCTTCGTCATCGTGCGGAGGGTGACGGCCAGGCCCTTGGCCAGACCGGAGCCGGGGATCGGGGCCACTAGAGGAACACCACCTTCACGACGCCGGTGAGGGCGATCTGAGCGAGGGAGAGGGGGACGAGGAGGGTCCAGGAGAGTTTCTGGAGCTGGTCCTCGCGCAGGCGGGGATAGGTGACGCGGAGCCAGATGACGACGAAGGCGAGGATTCCGATCTTCAGCAGGGTCCACACCCAGCCGAGGCCGTCCGCGCCCCACGGGCCGTGCCAGCCGCCCAGGAAGAGGACGGTGGTCAGGCCGCACAGGACGACGATTCCGGCGTACTCGGCGAGGAGGAAGAGGGCGAAGCGGAGACCGGTGTACTCGGTGTAGGCGCCGAAGATGATCTCGGAGTCGGCGACCGGCATGTCGAAGGGAGGGCGCTGGAGTTCGGCCAGGCCCGCCACGAAGAAGACGACCGCACCGACGATCTGCCAGGGCAGCCACCACCAGTGGAAGGCATCGAGGATGCCGGGGAGGGAGACCGTGCCGGCCGCCATCGCCACGGAGGCGGCGGTGAGCAGCATGGGGAGTTCGTAGGCGAGGAGCTGTGCGGCTGTGCGGAGACCGCCGAGGAGGGAGAACTTGTTGGCGGAGGCCCAGCCGGCCATGAGCGAGCCGAGGACGCTCACGCCCATCACCGCGAGGACGAAGAAGATGCCCGCGTCCAGGACCTGGCCGACGGCGCCCTCGCTCGGGCCGATGGGGATGGCGAGGAGGACGAGCAGATACGGGAGGAGGGCTACGGCGGGGGCGAGTTGGAAGATACGGCGGTCCGCGCCCGCCGGGACGATGTCTTCCTTCTGGGCGAACTTGACGCCGTCCGCGACGAGTTGGGCCCAGCCGTGGAAGCCGCCGGCGTACATGGGGCCGAGGCGGCCCTGCATGTGGGCCATCACCTTGTGCTCGGTCTGGCCGACGATCAGGGGGAAGGTGAGGAAGACGACGAAGACGATCAGGAGTCGCAGGGCGACGTCGAGCACGTCGTTCACTGCGGGCCTCCTGTGGGGGTGTCGGGGGTG